>JBDLWN010000032.1:0-28343 GCA_039804225.1 Chloroflexota bacterium | reverse complement strand
AACCCCGCCAAGCCCAGCACCTACGGCGAGCACCGTGATCGCTGGTGCACCAAGCCTCGCCTCCGGCCAGGCGCTGAACTTTTCAACGACCGGGATCCCCAATGATGACAATGCCGTGCTGATTAAAGATGGAAGCACCTACCGCGCCTTTGATCGCGCCTGCACACACCAGCAAATTCTGGTGGATTGGCAAGCGGGGAGCGGTCAATTCGTTTGCCCGGGACATGGCGCGCGTTTTGATATCCAAGGCGGGGTTATACCACCAGGGCCAGCAAATCGGCCGCTGCGCGCCATCGAGGTGACTGTCAACAGTGATGGAACGGTGAGCTACCGACGAAACTGATGAAGGTACTACTCACGGGATCTCAAGGAACCGTCGGCGGTGCATTCAGGCGAGTCGCGGCGGTGCAGGGTATCGACGTGCACCCGTGGAATCGGGCAGTGGTACCACCCGAGGAGCCGTCCGCTGTTCACGCACTGATGAAGCGCGTGCAACCAGATGCAATCCTTCACCTTGCTATGGGCGCACCAGGCTGGGCCGCTCAGATGGCTGAGTACAGCGCAGAGCAGCGAATCCCTTTTGTGTTTACAAGCACCGTGTCGGTGTTTGCAGCACCGGGCCCCCACGGAATCACGAGCGAACGAACCGCCACAGACGAGTACGGGCGCTACAAGGCCGACTGCGAAGATGCGGTGCTTAAGGCATCTACCGAAGCTGTCGTCGTACGCCTCGGCTACCAGATAGATCCGCATGGACCCGGGAACAACCTGGCCCAGCACCTTCGGGAACAGGCCGCCTCGGGTGTAATCAAGGCCAGTGCCGGTTGGATTCCAGCGACATCCATTCTCGCCGACACGGTCGACGTCTTGCTCAACCTACTCGCCAATCCGCGGCCTGGGCTACATCACCTCGATGCAAACTCAAGTGACGCATGGACGTATCCAGAGATCGTCACCGCGATCGGGCAGATGCTCGGTGAGCGCTGGAGCATTGAGACGACAAATGATCGCATACATGATCAGCGCCTCCTGAATAGCCTTCCAGTGCCAGCGCTTTCAGCAACGCTCCCGCTCCGCCGGTGACCTCTCGACGATAGCGTCATGATCGAAGGTCAGTACGACCTGCAGGATCACCTCGTTTGCGGGTTAGTCATGAGCCGAGGGGTGGTGCGATTGGCTTCTCTTCCCCTCTGGCGGAGCTTGGGTGCGTGCGTCGTTTGGGACTCCGAGTTCGGAGGCCTAAAGCCTCTCGCCCTGACCAGGATCACCAGTGATCTGGAAAACTAAGCGAAGATAGGCACATGCGCCCTTAGCTCAGCGGATAGAGCATCTGGCTTCGGACCAGAGGGTCGGGGGTTCGAGTCCCTCAGGGCGCACCAGACGTCAGCGCCGCCCACGGCGCTCTACGAAAAGGAGTAGACCCGATGGGTGCTGGCACTCCGGCGATCGCACTCCTCACCGAGCACGCTGTGCCGTTCACGCTGCATGAGTACGAGCTAGAGCCACTGAGCGGCGTGGAGCAGCACCGCGGCGAGCGTGTCGCCTATGGCGAAGCGGCTGCTGCGGCCCTCGGCATCTCACCTGATCGTCTCTATAAGACGTTGGTGCTCGCCATTGAGGGGGCGAAGGATGCGCGGCTGCTGTTTGCCCTTGCCGTGGTGCCGAGCAGTGGCGAACTCTCCGAGAAGGGGGTGGCCGCGGCGTTGGGTGCGAAACGAGCCGCACTCGCGGATGCAGAGAGCGTTCGCCGAATCACGGGGTACGTGCCAGGTGGCGTGAGCCCACTCGGCTCAAAACGGCCGGTGCCACTGCTGGTTGATTCCAGTGCGAGTGTGCACGCTACGATCGTTGTTTCAGCGGGGCAGCGGGGTCGCTCAATTGAACTCTCACCCGCAGATCTCTTGCGAGTTGGAGGGGGCGTAATGGCACCGATCGGCGTCACACGATGATTCGCAGCGCGCGGCATCCGCACCTTTCGCCGTCGGCGACTCCAGAGAGGCATCCGCAGATTCCTGATTACCTACAGCCGTCCGCGATCACTCTTGGTGTTGATGGTGTTTCGGTCACCCTGCTGCCAGACGCCGGACTTCGTGTGGGCAGCGTGGTGGTGGCTGGTCGCGAACTGCTCGTGCGCGAAAACGGTCACGCTGCAACGTGGGGGATCTTTCCGATGGCGCCGTGGGCTGGACGCATGGCCAACGCCACCTTCACCGATCTCACTGGCACTAGACATCAGTTCCCACCAACTTGGGGCGATCACGCTTTTCACGGTCGCCTCTACCAGTGCAGCGCGAACGAGCAGAGCGTTGCAGGAGACGGTAGATCGGCGGTCATGTACGCGCCGCTCGATCGTGCTGCCGGTTGGCCGCTCAACGCACGCGCTGAAGTCGCTGCGGCACTGAGCGGCAACGCCACCGCCGGAGCCCTGAGGATCACACTCACTATTACCGCTGAAGTGGAACAGCACGTCACCGCTGGGTGGCACCCCTGCTTCCGCCGCTTCCTGCTCGATGCAACCTCGCGCAGCGAAATCGGCGCAGAAGGGGTGCTCTCTTTTGCACCGACGGGTGTGCTGGCACGGGACACGACCATGCCTGGCTTGCACCTTGCTGATGTGTTGCAACCTGCCGTTGATGGTGGCGTTGCCGCACCAGGTTCAGGTGCAACCTGGGATGACCCGTTCGTGGGCGTCACCACGCCACCGCTGATCGCCTGGGGTGACGACCTCACCCTCTCGCTGGCGGCGGGCCCAGCCGTCACGCACTGGATGGTCTACGACCCAGATGACGCCCTCTGTGTCGAACCGCAGACGGGCCCCCCAGACGCGTTCCATCGTGGCGGCGCGATCTATCTCAAGGCGGGAGAGAGCCTCTCTGTACCGCTCGTGCTGAGTTGGTCAACCTAACGTAGACCTCTGACGCACTCGCTCCTCCGTGTACCCTGCAGCAATGCCAGCTGCCCCACTAGGATTCGCTACCCGACACCCGCGGCTCGGCGCCGCGCTTGGCGCACTGGCGATTTCGCAGTCATCCACGCTGGCAAAGCTCTCTGGCGGTACCCCTGCAGTTGTGACGCTCTTCCGCGGCGCAGTCGCCTTGCCGTTTCTCTGGTTCATTGCTCGCCGTGAAGGGCACTCGGCTACCCGCCGCGATCGGCTCCTCGCCGTACTCGCTGGTGGACTCTTCGCCCTCGACCTGCAGTGCTTCCACATCTCTATTCCGTTGCTTGGCGTGGGCCTAGCCACGGTGGTACCGAATGCACAGGTCTTCATCGTTGGCATCTACGCCGCACTCATGGGGGAGCGCACGCCGGGTCGTGCCATCGCCGCGATCCCGCTCGCCTTCCTCGGGCTACTCCTGCTCGCCCAGGTGGTGGATCCATTTGCGGGAGCACTCAACGTGTCGGCCGGCAGTGACCCCGCCCTCGGTGTGCTCTGGGGCCTTGGCGCAGCGGCCTTCTACGGCCTCTACCTAGTGATCACGCGCCGCATCTCCTCGGGCTCGAGCGCCGTGGGGCCGTTCGGCATGCTGCGCGACGCGGCGATCGGCACCATCCTCGTTTCGGGGCTCATCGCCGCCGCCGGCGGCACGCTCCTCCCACCCGATCTCTGGCCAGGGGTCGGCTACCTGGTGCTCCTCGCCCTCATGTCGCAGGTGCTCGGCTACCCGCTGATCAATGCCTCAATCCCGCACCTGCCAAGTGTGGTGGGCTCGGTGCTCCTCTTTGTGCAGCCGCTCATGACGGTTGTCGCGGGGGCGCTGATTTTTGGCGAGATCCCAGCACCTGGCCAGTTACTTGGCGCGCTGATCCTTTTTGTGGGGGTGCTGGTCGCCGCGCGCCGCTAGGCAGGATTGCGCAGCGTTAAGAGTCGCGCCGGATTCTCTACGGTGATCGTCTTGATCGTTGCCGCATCAACACCCGCCGCAGCGAGGCGTGGCAAGAAGCTCTTCTGTAAATAGGTATAGCCATTACCGCCATACGAGGCGAGCTGCGAGTCGTGGCACACGTCTTGGCTCAACAAGATCTGCTTCTCAAACCCTTCGTTCAAGAGCGTACTAATCAACTCGACGACCTTCGGCTCACCGGCGCGCTCGAGCGGCGTGAAGCTCATGCCCAAGAAGTCGGCCTCAACATGTGCGCCACGGCGCACAATCTCGCGCCAATGCTCGATGCGCGGATGCGAGTCGCAATGCCCAATGGCAATGCGCGCTGGGTCGAGCCCTTCATCTTCAAGAATGGTGAGCTGCGCCAGGCCAACGTCGCTCTGCACTGCGTGGGTAGTAACCGACGCGCCAGTGCGAAGTGCGGCGCGAGCGGCGGCGCGGAAGACACGCTCCTCTTGTGCGGTGACCCAGGGCTTATCGGTGCCGATCTCGCCGATGATCCCTGGTCGCACTGGGCCGTCGACAAACTCCTGCACGATCTCGTCGGCGAGATCGTCGATGGAGCGGCGATCGATGCGCGCCTCGGCGGGATAGTAGGCCTGGCGGTACCAGCCAGCCCCGGCAACGATGTGCAGCCCGGTCGCCTGCGAGAGGCGAGCCAGCCGCGCCAGGTCTCGGCCGATGCCGATGGGGGTCACATCGACCAGGGTGCCGCCGCCGAGCCCCTTATAGGCTGCCAGCTCCTCGTTGATTCGTGGCTCGTCGCCGATCAGCTCCCAGTAGTCCCAGCGGTTCTCGATCCACCAGAGGCTGCACTTGGTGTGCTCGTGGGGGAGGGTGAAACCGAGGTCGCCGGGCGCCACGGGGCCCAGAACGGTTTGGACCTGACCAGGGGTGGCTCGGCTGCTCATGGGGGCATCCTACGGCCTGGGCAGCTTGCGCAACCTCTTGGCAGCACGCTTCCGAGCGTGGGATCATCGCCCTCAAGGCGTCGAGGTGGCCCGCTGGGCCTGCCCCGCCGGAATATGTGAGGTAGTGACGAGATGAAGATCAAGTCGACACTCCTGGCGCTCCTTGCGGGTGCCGCCATCGTGGTCGGAGCCTGTGGTGGCTCAACCGCGAGCCCAAGCGCAAGTGCCGCAGCCGGCACGGGCTGCGAGAAGGCGATCGCCGCTGGCGAGCCAACCACCACGCTGCTCGGGAAGATCTGCGCCGCAGGCGTCATCAAGATCGCAACCGACCCAGCCTACCCACCATATTCCGAGCTGAACGCAGCCGGTGAGTATGTGGGCTTTGACTCGGACACGGCTCGTGAGACGGCAAAGCGCCTCGGCGTCACCGTTGAGTGGGTCACGCCAGACTGGTCCGCAATCACCGCAGGAAACTGGGGCGGCCGATGGGATATCTCTATCGGCTCGATGACCCAGACTGAGGAGCGCGCCCTTGTGGTCGACTTCCTCGATCCGTACTTCTACGAGGCGGGCTACCTGTTGGTCGCTACAGATTCGTCGTACACATCGGTTGCCGATCTCGCAGGGAAGACCATCTGCGCCGGCGAGAGCACAACCCACGCCACGTGGATTGAAGGCGGCTTTGCCAGCAGCACCGTGGTGGATGTGTATAAGCAGGCACCTGAAGGCGCCGTGCTGAAGACCTATCCGACCGACTACAACTGCATCGAAGCGTTCCTCTCGGGACGCACCGATGACTGGGATGCCATGGCACAGAGCCGTGAGTTTATTGAGAATGCGATTGCAAACTCGGATGGCAAGCTGAAGTTCCTCTCCGAGGAGCCAAACTTTGCTGGCCGAATTTCCTTCGCACTCGACAAGTCGGGTCCAGACACCGCGTCGGCGATTGTGGCGATCAACGAGATCATCGCCGCAATGCATGCTGACGGCACGCTGTCGGGCTTTTCGATGGCGAACCTCGGTCGCGACGTTACGAAGCCGTAACGTTTCGGTAGCGAACTCTTGGGTAGGGGAGCTGCGGGTTACACCGCAGCTCCCCTCTCATTACCAGAGGGGGTGTTGTGCAGACTGATGCGGAACGACTAGCAACGGCGGTCGCTCAAGACGAAGCGCGTCGTGCCGCTCGTTGGCAGCTACGATTCCGTCTCGGCTGGGCGGCACTCCTCTCGCTGCTCGCAGCGTTTGTTGTTGTCTCACTGAACGTTGAGATTGATTTCATCGCTCGGGCAACACCGTTCATCCTTGAGGGGATCTGGATCACCCTCGCGGTCTCCTCTGCATCTATCGTTCTTGCCACTCTCCTTGCAGCGCTCGGCGCCCTTGGGCGGCTCTCAGCCAATGCAGTGGTCAACTCTATCGCCTCGTTCTATGTCAGCTTCTTCCGTGGCACGCCGCTCATCTTGCAGTTGCTGGTTTGGTACCTAGCCTTGCCACAGGTTGGAATTGTGCTTGACCCGATCTTCTGCGCCATCGGCGCCCTCGGCATGAACTACGGCGCCTACATGACGGAGATCTTCCGCGCTGGGATCCAGGCCGTGCCACTCGGGCAGCGCGAGGCCGCCGCTGCACTAGGCATGTCGGGTGGCACCGCCTTCCGCCGGATCATCGCCCCACAGGCGTTCCGCATCATCGTGCCCGCCATCGGTAACGACTTCGTCGCAATGCTGAAAGACTCCGCTCTCGCCTCAACCGTTGCGCTACATGAGATCGTCTGGCGCGCGCGCAACATCGGACAGAAGGAGTTCAAAACCCTGCAGACCTTTATCATCGCCGCGATGATCTACTGGACCCTGACGATCGTCTTTACCGCCGTGCAAAATCGCATTGAGTCCCGCCTTGCTGCGGGAGACCGAAACAAGGCGGTGAAGGGATGAGCGACATGAAGAGCCTCTCAACGACGCCAGCTGTGCATGTGATTCACCCCGCTGAGACGCCAGGGATCCTGGTGAAGCCGGGTGCCGAGCCAGTGCTGAAGGCAACCAACATCACCAAGTGGTTCGGCGAGAACCATGTGCTGCGCGGCGCCTCCATCACGGTCTGGCCGGGTGAGACTGTCTGCATCCTGGGTCGCTCAGGCTCGGGCAAGAGCACCTTCCTGCGCAGCCTCAACTTCCTCGAGGATCCGACTGATGGCACCGTGGAGATTGATGGCGTCATCGTTGGTGCAGATCCATTCCACACTGAGGGTGGCGAACGTCAGGAGCGGATTCGGGAGGTGCGCATGCGCGCCGGCATGGTCTTCCAGGAGTTCAATCTCTTCCCGCACCTGAGCGTGATTGAGAACTGCGTTGAGGCGCCAATTCACGTGAAGGGGATGGACCGCAAAGAGGCGGAGGCGATCGCCGAAAAGTATCTTGTCAAGGTTGGTCTCGCGGAGAAGCGTGACGAGTATCCGTCGCGACTCTCCGGCGGACAGCGCCAGCGCGTCGCCATTGCGCGTGCACTCACCATGCAGCCGAAGGTGCTGCTGTTTGACGAGCCAACTTCGGCGCTCGACCCAACGCTCGTTGGCGAAGTGCTCAAGGTAATGGCGGACCTGGCACACGAGGGGCGCACGATGATCGTGGTCACCCACGAGATGGACTTTGCGCATGAGGCGGCTGACCGCGTCTACTACATGGATAAGGGCGAGTTCGCCGAGGTTGGACCACCTGAGCAGGTGATCGACGCGCCGAAGGATCCGCGCACCAAGGAGTTCCTCTCGCGCTTCCGCACCCTCGGCGCGAAGAAGTAGCCATGTCGGGCGGCGCACCCGACCTGCTGGTGGTTGGTGGCGGTGTCTGGGGCTCGTGGACGGCACTGCAGGCACGGCGCCTTGGCGCCACGGTGCAGCTGATCGAAGAGCGCGAACCAGGTGGAGCAAAGACCACCTCAGGCGATTACAGCCGCATCATTCGACACTCCCACGGCGAGGATGCACTGCTCATGGGCTGGACGCAGCGCGCACTCGTAGCCTGGAAAGAGTTGGGCGAATCTGCCGGCGAACAGATTTTTGTAGAGAGCGGTGTCGCCTGGTTTGTGTCGGGCGATGGTATCTGGGAGGCGCACTCCGAGCAGCGCATGCGTGAGGCGGGTGTGCCGTGCGAGCGCATCACTCCAGAGGAGGCGCTGCACCGCTGGCCAACGCTCGGTACCGAGGGTCTGACCTCTGTGCTCTATGAGCCGACTGCGGGCTTCCTGCGCGCGGGGAACGGCGTACGCGCGGCGGCGCGCATGTTCGAACGCGAGGGCGGCGTGATTACGCGCGGTCGGGCAACCCCAGCAGCGGATGGCAGCGCGCTCGATGCCAGTGGGAGACCGATCGCTGCTGGTGCAACGGTCTGGGCGGCGGGGCCGTGGCTCCCTGAACTATTTCCACTGCTCGTTGGCGCAGATGCCGAGGCTTCCATCATTCCGGTGCGCCGAGATGCGATCTACTTTGATGCGCCGAACATGGGCGTGGGTGAGATCCCCACGTGGATTGACGAAGGGCTCGCCGTTTGGGGAATCCCAAACGACCAGGGGCACGGCGTGAAGGTTGGCCCGGAGTTTGACGCGGGGAACTTTGATCCGAGTGTGTGGCCCGACGAGGCGCATCCAACTTCGATTGTCCGAGCGCGTGAGTGCGCGGTGCGCTTCCCGACGCTCAAGAGTGCTCCGATCAAGGAGACGCGCGCCTGTCAACATGAGCGCACCAAGAGTGGTCACTACGTGCTTGATCAGCACCCCGAGAATCCTGCGATCTGGTTGGCGGGCGGCGGATCAGGACACGGCTACAAGCAGGGCCCCATGGTGGGCGAGCTAATGGCGCGAGCCGCGCTGCATAACAGCCCGATGCAGCTCCCCGATCGACGCTTCAGGCTGCACGATCGCAGCGAGGGACCATCAAGCCCAATGGGAGAGATGGGGCTCGCGTAGCCCCTGGCGCTACTCCGCGGCAGCGGCGAGTTTTGCGGCGATGGCGGCGCGTGCCGCCTGACGATCGCTGAAGTCAATCCCCTCCATGTCGCCCGGGGCGAGTCCGGCGGCCCAGCCGCGCGAGGTGCGCTTCCCGTCGGCGGCGTAGCGGTCGGCAACCATCAGGTCGAAGGCCTGCACGCTCGCCTCAAGTTCGGTGTAGCGGCCCGGCGGCAACATGCTCGAGGCGGTGCCACGCTGCTGCAGCTCGCACACGTGCCAGTCCTGGCGGTTCGTCATATCCCAGAAACCGTGCGCGTCAGAGAAGTCGTAGTCGGGGAGCTTCATGGTGTCGGGGTGCAGGTACCAGTCGCAGACGACGCGCGATCGGCCTGGGCTGAGCGGCTCAATCATGTGCACCATCAGGTAGTCGGGGTGGAGCGAGAGGAGCAGGTTCGGCCACACGGCGAAGTACTGGATGCGCTTCGCATCGGTCTCGGTCATTCCTGTGAGCCATGGGCGTGAGTGTGATCCCTTGTCGAGGCCCATGGTGAGCGCCTCGCCGACGAGCGGCTGCCAGCCACCCTTCCACCAGCCGCGCGCTGGGATGTCTTCGCCAAGGTCATACGGGGTCAGCGCATTCAACTGCGGATGCACCCCTGGGCAGTGGTAGCACTCGGAGTAGTTCTCCACGAGGATCTTCCAGTTCGCCGCCACGTCGTACGTCTCGCGCTTGGCGAGTCGCAGCGGCGCAAAGTCGAAGCGCGCGAACACGTCGACAAGATCGTCGAGGTAGGTGAGCAGCGGTTCGGCCTCTGTATCGAGTGTGAGGAAGACGAAGCCCTGCCACGTCTCGCAACGCAGCGGCACCAAGTCGTAGTCACCAGGATTGAAGCGCTTCAAATCTTCGGTGTGCTTTGCCTTCTGCAGCTTGCCGTCGGGGCCGTAGACCCAGGCGTCATACGGGCAGACGATCTTCTTCGCCTCGCCGCAGTCGGGCTTACCGTCGGCAGGACCTTCAATCAGTGTGGCGCCGCGGTGGCGGCAGGCGTTAATGAAGGCGTGCAGCTTGTTGTCTTCGCCGCGCGAGATGATCACCTGCTCACCAGCGAACTCCAACAGTCGATAGGAGCCGACGTTTGGCGTCTCCTCTTCGCGGCCGACACAGCGCCACTCGTGGCGGAAGATCTCCTGCGACTCCCAGTCGAAGATCGCCTGGTCGTGGAAGACGTGTGGGGGGAACATGTCAGCCTCGTCAAAGGGGCGACGCACGGCGGCGATGGCGGCTGGGTCAAGCGGGGCTGGACGCTTCGCAATAATCATGCCGCTATGGTGCCACGCCGGGGAGCCTTGCGGCGCTACTTAAGCGGAGCACCGAGGCGGTAGAGATCGCCCGTTGGTCCAGTCACCTCCACCTGGAGGCGCCCATCGCGATTTAAGGTTGCGCGTCCACGGCTGCCATCTGATCCGGTCAGGGCGAGCTCGCCGTAGGCCCGAATGGTGGTACCGCGTAGCGATGGGGCGAGTTCGGTGGTGATGGTGCCCCGACCCTCGCCCCACCAGGCGGCGAGGCCGGCGCGATGCCCAGCGTCGTCAATTGCGAATGAGAAATTTGACGGGGCCGCCATGCCAAGACCGCGTAGGCCCACCGTGGTCCCAAGGATGCGCTCACTACCACGGAACTGGCCAATGTCAGGAAGTGTGAGGTCGACCTCAGCGGCAATGCTGCGGCCATCCCCTGTGCTTCGAGCGGTGATGAGCGCGCCCGTTTGGCGGTCACGCTCTTCCACTTGTCGCTCCTGTGTGAACTCTGGCTGGCGATACCCCCTCCCGTACGTTGTTGCGGCCGCAACGGCGTAGTAGGCGAAGCAGGCGAGTGCCGCCGAGTACTCTGGCCCACCTCGACGCTTGACGGCCAAGAGGTCGCGCAGCGGGAGCAAGATGCGGCTCTTCGCCGCGCGTCGCGCCAGGTATTGCAGGAACGATGTCCCGTGGGTTTCGTACGCAGCGCGCTTATCACCAGCCGGAGAGAACGCTGGCCTAGGGACCTGTTCATTTAGTCGAATCACCATCTCCCTATCGTAGACCGAATATGAGGGTTCGCGGCTACACTCCTCCGCATGTCTGAACGTCGTGTCACGAAGGGTGCAACCCTCGACCTTGCCGTAGCCGCAGCCCTGTGGGGTGGCATGTATGTGGTCTCTGCAGAAACCTTTAACGCCATTCCACCAGCGACGCTCAGCCTCTTGCGACTGCTCCTCGGCGTCGCGGCACTGGTGCTGATCGCTGGGCTGCGTCGAGAGTCGCTGGGATGGGGCCGGGTCCCGAAGCAGTCCGTCCTCTTCGCGGGTGCGGCCGTCGCCTCCTCCATGCTCTTGCAATTCGGTGGTACTGCGTTGACCTCCGCCGTCGAGGGTTCTGTCGTGACGATGGCGACACCAGTCTTCGTGCTGATCTTCGGTCGCCTCATTGAAGGTGTTGCGGTGCCGCGTCGAGCCTGGGGCGGAATCGCCGTCGCTACGGCGGGTGTGGTGGCACTTGGGCTCCGGTCGGCTAGCCCCACCTCAGGCGGAACGCCTGACGACGCGCTTGCTCGCCTGATCGGAGTCATCATGCTTATCGGTGCCGGTGCGACCTGGGCGCTCTTTTCGAGCCTCGGGCGCCCAGCGATAGCGGCGGTTGGCGCACGCAACGCGGTAACGCTCTGCGCCGCGGTCTCCATTCCGTTCCTCATTCCGTTTTCAGCGGCCGAAGTGGTGCTCGTCGGTATCAACCTGTCCGACGCGACGGCTCCATTCTCGCTGTTCGCGATTGCCTACCTAGGATTCGGCGCTACAGCGATTGGATGGAGTAGCTGGTACCGCGGGTACGCAGCTGCACCGCCACGACTCGCTGCGGGTGTCCTCTTCCTACAGCCGCTCATCGCTGCTGCGCTTGGCGTCGGGCTTCTGAATGAAGCGATTGATGCGAGCTTGGCCCTGGGAGCGCTCCTGCTCCTTGGCGGAGTGGCACTGATCTCGTCTGAGTCCGCGAGCGGCACAAAGCGACGCCGCGTGCGATCGTAGGGGGAATGGACGACCTTCGACGCTATCGCGCCACCCCGCCACCCATCACCGGCGTTGCCGCAATTACCACCAGCGACAGCGGCGAAGTCCGCAATCCAGACCCAACCGATCGTGCCGCCTGGCGTGAATGGGTCTCGGCATCAAAGACGCGCAACTGGCTGCGTCGCGATCCGCTCCTCGATTGGCTCGAGGTGCACGGCACGAGCAAGGGTTTTGCGAAAGATGTTGGCGCCGATGCTGATCCGCCGAGCCCGTACGATCTGCGCGAGCTGCTCTTTGCTCAAGGAAATCGTTTTGAAGAGCGCATCTTCGAAATCCTTGAGCCGAAGGTTGCTTCACATCGCAAGATCTCTGATGGCTGGCAGGCGACGCGCACGCTGGCCGCCGCCGAGGCAACCTTCGCCGCCATGCGCGAGGGGATTGAGCTGATCGAGCAGGCGGTGGTGCGAAATCCTGAAGATCAAACCTACGGTGCAATCGATCTGCTGGTTCGAAGCGATGCGCTGGAGCGACTGATCCCTGGAGTGATCGACCCGAGTGAGGCGGCGGTATCAGCGCCGGCCCTTGCGCCCGATGGTGGTGAGGCGCCGCCGTGGCACTACGTGGTGGTCGACGTGAAGTTCTCAACACTTGATCTCTCGGTGAGCGGATACGCGGGCAGTTCGCACCGACACTATGCCGGCCAGGTGCTCGTCTACACCGCCGCGATTGCACGCCTGCAGGGCTACTGTCCGGCGGAGGCGTATCTGCTCGGTCGCACCTGGATGAGCAGCAAGGGGCGGGGGAGTGGTGCACTGGAGCGACTCGCCCGTGTGCCCGTTGAGCGCGAGAGCACACGCGAAGATGAGATCCCACTCGCCGTTGAGGTGGGCCGCGCGCTGGAGTGGATCCGCACCGTTCGTCGTGACGGCGCCGCCTGGGATGCGCTGCCGCGACCAACGCGACCCGAGCTCTACCCGAATATGAACGCCGACCAGGATCAGCCCTGGAGCGAGGCGAAGCGCAAGATTGCGCGCGAGATCGGCGAACTCACCTACCTTCCGGGTGTTGGGCCCGACCTTCGTGACGCGGCCATCGCCGCCGGCATCAAGCGCCGCGACGAGCCGGGACTCTCGCCTGATCGTCTCGGTGTGACGGGCGACGCACGACCGCGACGACTCGCCGCCGTGCTCGCAGCCAACTATGTAGCCGCATCCGCCGCCGCAAACGAGAAGGTGCTCCCAGCGCGCATAGAGCTTCGAAACGATGAGCACTGGCGTACACCTGCCCGCATTGAGTTCCACGTCGACTTTGAGAACTCGGGGAACCTCAACGACGACTTCACCGCACTACCAAACGTTGGTGGCGCGGCGTGCATCTTCCAGATCGGCTGTCTCGTGTCGGTGGATGGTCGCGAGCCAACTGCGGCGGAGATTGCCGCGGCGACCGAGGCCGGTGCCAAGGTGGGCGAGCGACTCTTCACGCCGCGCGCCGAAGACGCCTCCTGGTTTCCCGCATTCGGGCAGTGGAGTGGCGATCGGCTCAACGCCGAATCGGAGCGCGCTGTACTGGACGCGTGGGTCGCATTTATGAACGCCTGGCGTCAGTCGCTTGACCTCTCGTGGGGGGCGACACGTATCGTGCACTGGTCACCTGCCGAACGAAACCTGCTCTTCACCGCCGCCGACTCGGCTGCCAGTCGCCACCCAACCTGGTCACTTCCAGACGAGATCGGGTGGTTTGATGCGTTTGATGAGCTTGTCTACAAGGTGCCTGTCAGCGTGCGTGGTGCCTACGGCTTCGGCCTAAAGGACATCGCCAAGGCGATGCGCGCCGAGGGGCTCATTGATGTTTCATGGGGTGATGGCCCCGCCGACGGCATGGGTGCGATGGCCGCGGCATACACCGCCGATGCTCGCGCCGCTGCCGAAGGGAGGCGCCTCGCCGACTACGACTACTTCCGTGCAGGCACCGAGTACAACGCGGCCGACTGTCGCTCTATGTCACTCGTGCTGGCCTGGTTGCGCACGCATCGCTGATTCACCAGGCGCATCAACTATATGAGCCGACGCGCCACCCCGAAGGGTCAGCGCGTAGTCTCACTCAGTGATGCATCCTAATCAATCTGAGGTCGGGATAAGAACCTCGTATGTCTCGGAGCTAACTCCGCCATGCCACTGGTTCCAGAAGAGCCAGCCGAGACTTGGAGTTGCACCACCCGAAATTTCCGGGTAACCAAGAGTTTCGAGATGATCAGGGAAAGTCCTGCCAGTGTCGCCAGCCAAAACCTGCACGCTCGGATTCCAGCTCGTTGAGATCAGTTCGTCAAACTTCACATAGAGCAACGAGCTTCCTGAACTGTCCGAATCCCAGCCCCCACCGTTATAGGTAGCAATGCGGAACTTCGCCCCATCAAGCGTCTCCCGGAAGTAGCCCTGCTTCAAGGAGATGTACATCACGGAGCTGATCGGCTCAGCGTAGAGGTAGCAGTCTGCAGCAGCCAGCTCGTAGATTGCTCCGGCTACGCCGTTCCATGCCAGTGCATCGGAGTAGAAGCAACCTAATGTGCCCGTTGGGTAGCCCGACAACATTGCACCGCTGTCAACCACAATGACCTGTTGATCAATTGCGCCGTCGTTGTTGGCATCAAGCTCAACGATCCACTGATGGAGCGCACTGTTTGAAAAGCTCTCCCACGTTGTGATGACAATCTCAAAAACCCCGTTGCCTGTCGTGGCCCAGTCAGCACCAATGTCGTACGCACCGACGGCAATATTTTTGATATCGGCGCCATTGCCAATGCGTTCGCGCCCATCGCGGGCGAGCCATGCGTAAGGCCAAAGATCGATCGCGGCCACTGCGGCGCCGGCGCTAGTCTCTGCATCTTGGGTGCCAGTAAGCACATTCACCTCAACGTCATAGGGCGCGGTGCTGTCGGTGATGCCGAACGAGAATCGCTCCGTGTGGCGCAGGATCGCAATGACGGGGAGTCGCAGAGATGGTTTGCCACTCGCCGTACCAGTGATGACCACGTTCAGCATTCCTCCGAGGCTTGAGCCATCCCCGTCAGCCCCATCGTTGTAGTAGCCAGGATCGAAACGCTTTTGTGCGCTGATCAAAGCCGTTAGCCGAACCGTGAGCGTCTTAGAGCGTCCGGGCGCCACACTCACCACCGCTGAGTTGGTGAGGAGCGTCGAGCCCGAGTAGAGCTTCACGGTGACACCAGACGGGATCGTAAAGCCCGCAGCCGCGGCTGCGGAGAACTTGTATCCCGCCGTTGTCGTTCCATTGTTTTTCACCACGAAGGTTTTGGTTCGCGTGAGCGTGGCGGATGCATCGGCGTAGACCATGCCAAAGCTCAAGGTGGCGTTTGGTCCTGCATCGATGGTCACCTTTGCCTTGACCGCATTGAGCGCGTTGACGCGCCCCGCACCAACGGCTCGGAGCTGAATAGAGCTGCCAATCGACTTAGAGGTATTGATGAGTGCCGATTTAATTAGCGCAGGCGTCCACTGAGGATTCGCCTGTTTCACTAGTGCGGCGACACCAGCAACCACTGGCGTGGCCATTGAGGTGCCACTGAACCATGCCGCACCGCCGTCACTGCCTGACGCAGCCGAGACAATGTCAACACCTGGCGCTGCAAGTTCAGGCTTCAGTGCTAGGTCGCCCCAGCGCGGCCCACCCGAGGAGAATTCTGCAACGGTGTGGTAGTCGGGGTTCGCAATACCGGATGTGCGGTTACCGAGAGTCGCTTGAGCGCCTTCAAGACCGTAGGTTGTCAAGGCAGTTTGCAGTGCCGTTTCGGCCTCACCATTTGCCATAAGCACGGGGATAGCCGTCGTCGGAGTGTTAGGACCCTGGAATGGTGGGTATGAGGTTGCGTCACCGCCTGAAATTATGTCGGCGCGCTGAAGGATGATCACCCCAGCCGCACTTTTCGCGATCATCGCATCTACCTTCTCCTTGAAGGTGCATTCGCCGCGGCGGAGGATGACGATCTTATCGGAAAGGTCTATGGACACATCCCAATCTGGTGTGTACGTGACACCGCCATCGCCCTCTGCGGGGCAGCCGAGCGAATAGAGGCTGGCATCAGCAACCTGCTTCAGGCTGTGGATGTCCTTGCTGATAGACGTGCTCAGATCAAACAGATTGGTATTCAGGAATCCCGCTCCGGTCCCGCCACCGACGAGCGTTGAAAGGCCCCCAAACTGGTAGCCGACAGTTGCTGCCGGATAGGTGGCGCGGTCATTGAGCGCCGCGACTGAGATAGCGCCATCTTCGGTGGAGGGAGAGCCCACCAGGAATGGCTGTGCGCCATCGTTTCCCGCCGCCACGACAACGGTGACCCCGGCCTTTTCGGCCGCGTTGATTGCTGCCTGCTCAGCACCACCCTTGATTCCATACGGCGAGCCGAGTGAGAGGTTGATCACGTTTGCACCGAGCGCCACGGCTTTTTCAATGCCGTCGGCGGCTAGCTCCGTGCCACCTTGGCAACCGAACACCCTGATCGCAATGAGTGTCGCAAGCGGTGCCATGCCTGGTGCGATCCTAAACGTCGAAACATTGAGCGCACTGGTGTATCGCTCTGAACTTGCAATGCCATACGTGTCGCCGTTCGCCTTAATGCCATAGCCGGCGATCGTGCCTGCAACGTGGGTGCCATGACCACCGCCTGCGGTGATGTCGCAGTCCATCGGATCGCTGTCTGGCTGAGGCACCTCACTCATGCCACCATTGCCCGGAGCATAGAGGTCACCGACAAGGTCGTACCCAAGTGGGACCTTTGCCGTTGGGAATGTGGTGTCACCATTTCGGACAAACAGGTCATGGCTGTAGTCAATACCTGAGTCGATTACGGCAACCTTAATGCCGTATCCAGTGCCAGCTCGTGAGGTGGCCGTTTGCGCCCAGACGTTCTTCGCCTGCACCTCAGTCGCAGCACTAGCATTTGAAGGGAGTGAACCAGCCCGGCCCGTGACCGCGCCGCCCGTGACCGCCGAGCGCTCATAGCGGGTGACGAGCTGCACATCAGCAACATTTGGATTCGCGCGAAGGGTTTCAAGTTTTGACGCAGGAATGCGAACGCGGAGGCCATTGAGAATGTATTGGTATTCGGCATGGACGGTGCCACCGATTGCGGCTACGGTCGCGCGTGCACCCATTCGCTCGCGGATCTGCACACCGCGGAAGGCAAATGACTCACCTGCGCCACCTGCGGCGCGAAGCACGCCAATGCCTGGGGTGCGAAGCGTGACGAGAAGATGGAGATTGCCACTCTGATCCGCACCGCGGAGGAGCACCGAGCTTTCAACGCGTTTGGCGCCGACAAAGAGTCCAGCCTTCGACGTTGCGGCAACAGGCGATGGGGCAATAAGCGACACCGCAATGAGACCGATAATCAGCAGCGTACTGCGCGCGCCACGCATTGTGCTTGATTCAAACTGGCGGCTCATGCTGGGTCCTCCCGTATGCGGGGAGGCAATCCTCTACTGAGGGTTGGGCGGCCCCTTAGCGGCGACGATAGCGCCTTGCGACCACTGAGTACAGAGGGAGCTTCAGAAGGAGGGTTGAAATTGGTCGTGCCTCACGGCCGTTTGGCCCCTCGACCGCCAAGAGTTGATCGGCGGCGTCCCCCTCGACATGGCGGGGATCGCAGTAGGCGACGTCAATCTCCACTTCGCCAGGGATGGCGGCCCCAAGTTCTGACTCGAAGCTCTTGGGCACTGACTCGTCAAAGTAGTCGGCGCGGAGCTCCTCCTCCATCTGCCAGCGCGGGCTCCGGAAGAGTACGGCGCGCCAGGCGTCGGCTACCGCCGGGGTGACGGTGCCGTCCTTCGGCTGCGGGTTGGCCGAGAGGTCCTGGCCGCGCGACCAGCGGGCCGCCTGATGCAGCAGGGTGTATTCGTCGAGTTCTAGGTAGGCGGCCAGATCGTCGGCGGGGGACGTATCACCAAAGATCGCGCGGACTCCTGGCGCAAACGCCTCCTTCATGTCGAGGTCGATGCCGCGCACGGTGCGATGCAGGTAGACCTGCTGATACAAGAACTGCCGTGCACCGAGGAATGACTCGAGAGCGCCGACCGCTGGCTCGTAGAGCGTGAGGCCACGCGCACCAATGAAGCTGTAGTGGCGGAGTCGCTCCACGTCGACCGCCGCAGTGCGCACACCGGTCATGTAGGAGTCGCGTCGCACATAGTCAAGGTTGTCGACGGTGAAGACGCCCGAGAGGAGTGGCTGCATGATGCGCACCCAGGCCGGAACCGTTGCGTCCGTTAGTGGTGGCTTTGAAATCAGGAAGCTAACCCAGCGTGGATCAATCGACTCAGTTGCGGCGAAGGCATCACGAGTGGCCGAGTCTCCAGGTGCCCGACGTAGCTTGGTGATGATCGGCGCAAGTTCGCGCTCGATGATCAGCGCGGAGAGATCCTCATGGGCGAGGCGCTTCCCCTTTGGTCGCCGCGGATTGACTGGCGCAGGAAAGGCTTCCAGCACCGCGTGATCAAAGAAGTGCGCGAACGGTCCGTGGCCAACGTCGTGCAGAAGGCCTGCAACACGCAGCGTCTCAACAACGAGACCTTCACTTGGGGGCGTTACTCCGTCGCTGGTTAGCCGCGTCGCGAGCGACGGATAGAGATGACGTGCCCAGAGGCCCGCTTCATGCATAACGCCGAGGCCATGCGAGAAGCGGCTGTGTTCGGCGGTAGGGAATACCCAGCGTGCGCTCTGCAACTGGCTGATGCGGCGGAGGCGCTGCAGCCAAGGGCTGTCGAGCAGATCTTCTTCAGCGGCGTCTTCTGGCGCGTGGCCGGTGGCCGCGGCCCCCTCAGGAGTGAGGCGCTTCGTGAGCTCGATATACCCGTGGATCGGGTCGCTGATCAGGTTGACCGCCTTGAACTGCTCCGCGTCCATGGCTACGCGTTCGGCTTTGCGGTGGAGCCGTAGCGCGCAGCGGCGGCCTGGTGGGTGCGCGCCATGTCGTCACGAAGTGCCTCGGGTCGCAGCACTTCGGCACCGTCGCCCCAGGTGAGCACCCAGGCACGAATCTCCAGCAGTCCCGAGATGCGCGCGCGCCAAATCAGCGATCCATCGGGCTGCTCCTCAATCGTTTGCGATGGATGCCAACGCGTCTCTTTTGCGCGCGCCGCAGTCTCCTTGGTGAAACGGATCACGATCTCTTCGAGCGGTTGATCGGCGACGATGTCCCACGCAGATGCGAGGGTTCGCTCAAGTTCAACCTCCTTTGGAAGTTCAAAGGTGGCGGTGGTCACGCGCACGTTGCTGATGCGATCGACGCGGAAGGTTCGCAGTGCGGTGCGCGTCTCGTCGTGCCCGATGAGATAGGTAGTGTGCGTCGCCGAAGACGGCTCCATCAGGTACGGATGAACGCGGGCGCGCCGGCTGCTTCCAGGATTGCTCCAGGCAGGCGCATAGTCAAACTCAACAACACGCCCTGTGACCCACGCGGTGGTGAGGAGGCGGAGCCGTTCACGCGCATCACTGTCGGTAGTGAGTTGGCTCAGCTGCGTCACCGTCCGCTCGACTGCGCTGCGCAGCGGATTCTCAAGAAGGCTGCCGAGCTTCATCAGTGCCGCACCAAGTTCTGGGTCGTAGCCGGTGGAGAATTTCGCGAGGAGTCGCGCCGCAAGAACCACAGAGATCGCCTCGTCTTTACTGAAGCGCAGCTCCGGCAGCAGCCCCTCTTGCGAGACACCCCAACGGCCGAGGTTGTTCCACACAGGTACGCCAACACTTGCCTCGAGGGCCTGCAAGTCGCGGTAAGCGGTGCGGCGACTGACGCCGAGCTTCTTGGCGAGATCCTCAGGTCGGATCCCCGCCTCGCCGGCGGCCTCGACATAGCGCAGGGTGCGCAGGAGCCGGGCGCTGCGATCGCTTTTCTGGAAGTCCGCGTCGCCCTCAGGCGGGTGGTTACTCATGGCTCAGATTGTGCCACTCCACCCCCAGTTGGGAGTGCCCCTCAGATTTAGCGGCCCCGTGCCGCCTCAATGAACGCCGCCCAGACCAGCTCCAAGTCGGCAGGGCTGCTCTCGGTGCGCTCGGGGTGGCACTGCAGGCCCAGCACAAATCGCTCGCCTGCCTCTTCAAGCCCCTCAACAAGGGTGCCGCGCGGCGAGTCGGTAAAGGCTGAGGCGCGCAGCGTTGGCGCGAGCCGCTCTGGGCTCACCGCCTGGTGGTGATAGCTGTTCACCGCAAGTGGCGTGGTGCGGTCACCAAGAATCTGCGCCAGCTTGGTGCCTCCCTGTATGTCGAGTGGATGCGAGAGCGCAGGGGTCGCCGGATACGCCGCACCAACCTGCCCCTCAACATGCTGCAGCAGGGATCCGCCGCGATGCACATTCAAGAACTGCAAGCCACGACAGATCCCGAACACGGGAATGCCGCGACGATCAGCGGCGTCAAGGGCGGCCCACTCCAGTGTATCGCGAGCCGGCTCAATGCCGACAGCGCCATTAATGGGTTCGTTGTATCGCGCCGGATCAATGTCGGCACCACCAGAAAGAAGTAAGCCATCCATCTTTGCGAAGGCGGTGGTGCGCTGTTCGTCGTTGGCACTGGCGCTCATCAAAATCGGAATGCCGCCGGCACGTCGCACGCCGTCGGCGTATCGCGCATTGATCAGATGGATTGGCGCCGCGTCACCGGGCTCGTTGTGATCGGCGACGGTAATGAGAATGAGCGGCGCGCTCATCAGCCGATCTGCACTCCGCTCGCCTTGGCGAGTTCCTTGAGCGAGCTGATCAGTCGATCAACCTCTTCTTTCGTGTTGTACGACATCAGCCCAACGCGCAGCAGGCCACCGCGCTCGGTCAGCCCGAGTGCCTCGACTGGATTCACGGCGTAGAAGTTGCCGTCCCACACCTGAACACCGTCGGCACCCAGGTGAGTTGCCGCCTCTGTTGGGGTAGCCCACTCCATCGTGAACGAGACGATAGAGGTGCGGTGATCAAGTTGATCTCGGTCGGTGATGCCGTAGACCTTGACCCCTGGGATCTCAGCGAGTCGATCGAGCAGGTGCACGGTCAGGTCGCGCTCGTAGAGGGTGATTGCCTGCAGGCCTGCACGAATCTCGGCTCGGCGGCCGGTGAGGGCAGTTGGTGCACCAGCGTGCCCAAACTCACGCCCGATCCAGGCGAGGTGGTCGATCGCGGCGGTCGTGCCCGCCATCCCCTCAAAGCTCGGGGTCCCCGTCTCCCATAGATCGTGGGCGGGGCGAACCTTATAGCGGCCGAAGCGCTCGAGGAGCGGCAGCTTCCCGTAGAGGAGCCCCGCATGCGGCCCGTAGAACTTGTAGGGAGAGCAGAGCAGGAAGTCGGTATCGAGCGCCTGCACATCAATTGGATAGTGCGGTGCCGAGCAGACCGCGTCGAGCACCGTGAGCGCACCGGCCTCATGCGCAAGGCGAACAATCTCCTTGCACGGGTTTATGGTTCCAAGTGCATTGGATGACATGCCGACCGCAACGATCTTGGTACGTGGAGAGCGCAGCGCCGCGTACGCCTCGATGTCGAGGGTGGCATCGCTGGTACGGATCGGAATGACCTTGAGGGTGAGGCCGAAGTCCTCAGCGAGCCAGAGCCATGGACTGTAGTTCGCGTCGTGATCAAGCTGCGAGACGATCACCTCATCGCCCGGCTTCAGGCTCTTCGCCAGCGATCGCGAAAGTTGGAAGTTGAGGGTCGACATGTTGGCACCGAATTTCACCGTCTCCTTCGGAGCGTTCAGTAGGTCTTCAGCCGCTCGGTGTGCTGCATCTTCGACCTGCTGCTGTCGCTGCGAAGTGATGAATGCACCACCAGAGTTGGCATTGGCGTGCAAGAAGAAGTCGCGATACGCGTCAATTACCGATTGCGGCACCTGCGTGCCGGCGGGGCCGTCGAGAAAGCTGATCGGTCGACCATCAGGAAGCGTGTTGGCGAGCGATGGGAATCGCGCGCGGATGGCGTTGACGTCGTACGGCTTGGTGGTCATGGCGCGATCGTACTGGGTCAGCGGCGTTGGCGAGTGACGAGTCGCGTAATCAGCACCACGATCGCAGCGAAGAGGAGGGGGAGAGCGAACATCACAACAAGTCCGAGCAGTCCGCCAGGACCAACGCCAACTCCGCCGTTTCGTGCGTCACCTGATTCTGGATTTGGAGTCGGCGTGGGGGAGGGGCTCGCCGCGTCGGCACCAAGTGCTGGAGAGGCTAGGGTGAGGGCGACGCCGCCGAGGAGGAGCAGGAGCCCGATCACCAGGAGGGCGAGGGCGAGTGTGCTGCTGACGAGGCGCCCACGCGCCTCACCACCGAGGAGCCGAAGCGCGTCGGCGCGCTCAAGTGTGGTCACCACAAGTGGTCGTCCGGCACCCGCGCGCAACTCCCCGTCAACGAGTTGCCCCGCTGCGGTCGCGCGATCGAGGTTGCTGATCTGCTCTAGGCCTACCAGCGCACCTCGTGTCGGGTCACTCGTCGCGAGTGCGGCAACAAGTGCCGCCGTCTCTGGGCGCTGATATTCGCGCCCGGCGGCGTGCAGCTCGGCGACGCTCCCCTCCCAACGTCGCTCAACGACGACGAGCCCGTCGGCAAGATCGGTGGTGGCAATGCTGATCGAGTTGCTCGGATCACTCACCACAAAGGGGAGGCTCCGTTCGGCGGTATCAATTACGCGCCAACCACCCTCGTCGGCGATAGAGACGCGTTCACGACGAAAGACGAGCGGGCGGTGGTGCTCATCCTCAAAGATCTCTGGCGCGTCAATGCTCCCCTTGATGGCGAGATACGGCGCTGAATCTCCACGAAGTGCAGCGATCTTGAGCGCTTCGGTCGGGGAGATCGGCGAGAGTCCGGCAAGCAGTTGCCCGGCGCGCGTGCGCGCATCGGTACGGCGTGAGAGCAGCAGTCCAATCACCAAGAGTGCGGCACCGATCAGTGCGACGGGGTTCATGAGCCCTGCTTCCCAGTGTCGGGATCAATTGCCTGCACATCGCCGTTGATGCTGGTGACGATGAGTCGACCGCCGATCAGTTCAGCGGCACCAACAACATCACTATGTGCGAGTCGCCAACGCACCTCACCATCGCCGCGAATCGCCCACGTCTCGACCTCGCTCTGCACGATCACATGGCCAAAGCGTGGCGAGGCGATCAGCTCAACGACTGGCGTGCCGGTCTGGTGGCTCCAGGCGAGGGCGCCAGTGCGCGCGCCAAAGGCGTAGACAGTGAAGCCGTAGCCAACAACAAAGAGTTGTGCATCATCCCAGTGGATCGCGCGCGGCTCGTCGTAGATGACGGTGGCGAGTCGGACGGCCCATGCGCCGCCTGGCGTTTCAACGCGCAGTTCCATGCGGCAGAGTCGATCGGGATCACCCTCAGCGCCAGCGCCGAGCGCGCCATGGTCCACGAGGGTGGCACCGACTTCAGAGAGGGCGAAGACGGCGGCAGCCTGGCCGCTGCTCCCCCAGGTCGCGCGAACGCGTAGGCCGCCCGGGAAGTCGCTGATACGACTCTTCGGTTCGCTGGCTCCAGTAGGAATGGGGGCGCTCGCACGTTCGTTCACCCAGCGATTCTAGGCGCGACGTACGCTTAGGCCGTGAAGGCTGTGTTGTTTGACTGGGATGGGACCCTGATTGACACGACCGAACACGTCTATGAGGCGAACGTTGAGGTGATGAAGTCCTTCGGGCTCCCGCCCCTCACTCGTGAGCGCTATGGGGCCGCCTTCTCGCCGAACTGGCGCCGCATGTACGCCGCCCTCGGTGTCCCCGAGCACTTAGTAGAGGGAGCGGCAAGCGTCTGGCACGACGCTTATAAGGGGCACGAAGCGGAGCTCCTCCCCGGCGCCTATCCAGCGCTTGAGCGACTGGTCGCCGCGGGGATCCCCCTCGGCATCGTCACCGCTGGCGATCGCAAGGTCGTTTCTGGTCAACTCCGTCGCACGGGCGTCGCCGATCTGATCGGTTCGGCGGTCTACGGTGACGACTCCGTCGAACAGAAGCCTGATCCTGCGCCGCTTCGACGCGGCCTCGCCGCTCTTGGTCATGCGACGACACCCGCTGAGGCGGCCTACCTCGGTGACACCCTTGATGACGTGCGCATGGCGCGCGCCGCTGGCGTGCGTGCCGTTGGGATTCACTCGCCCTTCTTCCACCCCGACGATTTCTATGAGGCCGATGCGCACGAACACGCCCCCTCTGTTGCCGACTGGGTTGCCGCACTTCTTGACGGCACAAAGCGCTAGAATCAGGCCATCGCGACAGGGGAGCGCCATCGGGCGCTGAGATGCGGATGGTCCGCGAACCCTACGAACCTGATCCGGGTCATGCCGGCGAAGGGAGGACGCAGGTGTACCCCGCGCGATAGAGAGCGAGGGATCTGTGCGCGCGTTGATTCTTGCGGGGGGCGATCAACCTGATCCGGCGCTGCTCGACGCACGATGGCCGGGATGGCGTGAGGTTGCGCTGGTAATCGCCGCTGATGGCGGCGCCCGATACGCGGCCCCGCTCGGCCTGCCACTGCATCAGGTGGTTGGCGATTTTGATTCACTCAGCGCAGGCGACGCCGACGAACTTGAGGCCGCCGGTGTGACCATCACGCGTTTTTCAGCAAACAAAGATGCGACCGATACGGAGCTCGCCCTGCTCGCCGCACTTGATGCTGGCGCAACCGAGATCGCGCTCCTCTGCACCTGGGGTGGGCGCAGCGATCACGCCATTGGCACCCTGGCGCTTCTGGCGCACCCACGTTGTAGTGGTGCGGTAGTCGTCCTTCTTGATGAGCAGACGCGGACGCAACTTGTGCGGAGCGGTACCACCCTCACGCTTCACGGTGAGACTGGTCGCACCGTATCTCTCACCCCATGGGGTGGCGACGCAATGGTTACAGCGACCGGCGTGCGCTGGCCACTTGACAATGAGCTTCTGACCGCGGGCGGTACGCGCGGCATATCTAATGTGGCAACTGCCGCAGAGGTCGTCATCACCGTGCACAACGGCGCGGTGTTAGTGAGTGAAGAGGGAGGCGCAGCATGAAGCGTTCATGGAGTCTATTGGATCTCGTTACCGTGGCAACGATTGGCATCGCTTCGGGCGTCCTCTTTGCCGGATGGAATCTTGTGTGGGGCGCCGCATCGCCACTCTTCTCCGCCGTCCTACCACTCCAGTATCTGCTGTTCGCTGGCACTTGGGTGATTGCGGGGCCACTTGCCGGACTGATCGTGCGCCGCCCTGGTGCCGCCCTTGCCGGCGAGATGATCGCCGCCTCCGTCTCGTTCTTGCTCGCGAGCCAGTGGTCGGTCGATGCGATCTTCTCTGGCGCAGCGCAAGGGCTCGGCGCTGAGATCGCGTTCGCTGCGGTCCGCTATCGAGTTGCGGGATGGCGCGTGGCACTCGCCGCTGGCGCACTTTCGGGTGTTGGTATGGCGCTGCATGATCTGCCGCTCTACTTCCCCGACGTCAGCATCTCGTTCGCGGCAGCCTTAGCTGGTGCGATGGTTGCGAGTTCGGCGGTCATCGGCGGCATTGGTGCGCTAGCCCTGCGCGCTGCACTTCGACGGAGTGGTGCGCTCGACCAGATCGGGGTCTAACGGCGTGACGCCCCTCTCTATAGAGATCGCCGATCTCACCTGGCGACCGGCTGGCTCTGATCGGCTGACGCTTGACCTGCGCGGCGTTTCCGTCAGCGTTCCCGCGGGGGGCGTGCTCCTCATCAACGGTGCATCGGGGGCGGGGAAGAGCACCCTCCTCCGAGCGATCGCCGGGCTGCTCGGCACGGTCCTGCCGGGTGAACTGCGGGGCAGGCTGGTGGTTGGGGGAGTTGATTTGGTTGCTGCAGCCACAACGGAGTCGGGGATTCCACGCGTGCTGAGTGAGCGACTCGGCTACGTGGCGGCGGGCCCCGCCCCCACCTATGCGTTGCCGCTCCTGCTTGACGATGCGGCACTCCCACTGGAGTCACGACAGGTTCCCACCGAGGAGATGCGCTCGCGCATTGAGCGGCTCGCACGCGACGCCGCCGTTGACGTTGCCCTCATGGATCGCAGCTTGAGCACCTTCAGCGGCGGTGAGCGAGCGGCGGCGGCGGCACTGGTCGCCCTTGTTGCATCACCAGATTTGCTGATCGCCGATGAGCCGCTCGGCGGCCTCGATGCGCGATCGGCAGAGCGCTTGGCACTCACGTTGCGTGAGAGTGGTGCGACGCGCGTGATTGCGGCGCACGATCTCTCACTACTTGACTCTGCAACCGCCCAGCAGCTACGACTTGACGGCGGTAGGGTCGTCGCAACAGCGGCGGTGCCAACGACTGCGACGCCTTGGAGAGAGATTGGCAGCAACGATGGAGGCGGAGCACCGATCGTGCAGCTGGTGCGCGCCACGGCGGCGGGTCGCGCGGTGGGACCGTCCAGCCTGGCGGTGATGCGCGGCACCACGACGTTGCTCACCGGCGACACAGGGAGCGGCAAGTCAACACTGCTCCACCTCGTGGCGGGAACGCTCCCGCTCGATTCGGGTGAACGCCTCGCACAGCCTGACCTCCAGATTAGATTTGCGCCGCAAGACTCAGGTCTCCTCCTTGGCGCGCGACCAGCTCGCGCACACATTGCACCGAGTGATGCAGCGCGAGCCGAAGAGATTGCTCAACGCCTTGACGTCGCACATCTCCTTGATGCACCACCCGGGCGACTCTCGGATGGCGAGCGTCGTCGGCTTGCGATAGTGGTGACGATTGCCGCAGCCCCAAACGTTCTGATCCTTGATGAGCCGAGCGGCGGTCTTGATGATGCGCGCGCGGCGGCACTCTGCACACTTCTCAGCGACGGAGAGCTGCTCGGAACTAGCGCTCTGTTGATCGCCACCCACGACCCACGCCTGAGTGCGCTGAGCCACCTAGATGCGCGGCCGCTCCGCCGAGTGCGCCACCCCGAGGAGACAGGCACGAGCGCCGAGGCGGATGCGCGTGGCCTTGCCGCGCTCCTGCCAGCGCCGGCGGTCCGAGTGGCCGAGAGCGCTGAGCGACTTCTCTCGCCAGAGCTCGGCAGACGCTTGATTGGCACTGCGAATCCGCTCACCCGCCTCGGTCTCGCCCTCTTCTGGTTCACCCTCTCGATTGTGAGTCCTACAACGCCAGTGGCACAGGCGGCGATCGCCCTTCCGGTCTTGGTCGTGGCATGGATCTCTGGCGTGCAGATTCTCGCCACACTGAAACTTGCCGTAGCGCTAACACCAGCGCTTGCCGGCATCGTGCTCGCCAATCTCTTTGGCGGCGCATCAGTGGAAGAGGCGGTCGGTGCCGGCACGCGCCTCCTTGCATTTGCCGCGGGTAGCCTCGTACTACTCCGACCATTTGAACCTTTGCGCATGGCCGATGCGTTCATCGAAAAACTTCGTGCACCCTTCGCCCCAACGATGGCGCTGCTCGCAACTGCCGCGCGCATTCCAACGCTGCGCGATGAGGCGCGAGAGCGTCAAGCGATTCGTCGACTCACTCGACGCGGTGCAGATCCGCTGCTGCTCGCTGATCTATTTGATTCGGTGATTCGTGCTGTGCCGCAGCTGGCGATCGCCCTTGAGGTTCGTGGCGTTCGCTTGCCGACGCGTCAGTCGCCACCTACCCGTCGTCGGCCGTCGCGCTTCGGTCGTGCCGATCTGCTCATCGTGAGCCTCAGCGCTGGTGGACTGCTCGTCTCCGTAGCGCGGGCTGTTGCCGAGGGTATACTCGGAGCATGAGTCCATTCAAATCGTTCCCACCTGTCGGTAGTGAAGCCCCCGCGTTTGCGTTGCGTGACGCAGCCGGCATTGAACACAGCATCGCCGCGGCGCGGGGCAAATGGTTGGTCATCTACTTCTATCCAAAAGATGACACTCCAGGGTGCACCATTGAGGCCTGTGAGTTTCGCGATTCAGAGTCGGCGTTGCAGGCGGCGGGGGCAGTCGTCTGGGGGGTGAGCCCTGACGACCAGTCAAGCAAGGCCGCCTTCCGCGATAAGTTCTCACTGAACTTCCCAATCCTTTCTGACCTTGACCACCAAGTAGCAGAGACCTACGGGGTCTGGGGTGAGAAGCAGATGATGGGGAAGAGCTTCATGAGCACCCATCGCGTCACCTTCCTGATCAACCCAGAGGGTCGGGTGGCGAGGGTTTGGGAGAGTGTGACCCCAACCGGGCATGCGGCAGAGGTGCTTGCGGAGATCATCAAGCAGAGGGGCTAAAAGGCGGTGCCTTTGGGGGGACGCCGGCACCGCCTTAGGCGGCGATTCTGGCAGAGATTCACCTTCTGCACAAGAAAAAGCGACCAAATTGCAACTATCCCGTTGAGCACGCTTTTGGGGAGCCCCTGCTACCCTTAACACTGCAAGCAATGACCCGAGGCAACACCGAAAGGCTCACTGTGACGCTTGAAACGCAGGACTTCCTGGTCCAACCAGTCGACGCCTCCTGGCTGCAGTGCAACATCGAGTGCCAAGAGGCCTGCCCCGTTGGCACCAACTGCCGCGGTTACCTAAACCTCGCCGCCGAAGGGAAGTTCGAAGAGGGGTACCTCCTCTCCCGCGAGCCGAATCCGATCGCCGCGAT
>JBDLWN010000031.1:0-24643 GCA_039804225.1 Chloroflexota bacterium | reverse complement strand
CGAAGGGTGGGCATAAGCCGGAGCGTCCAGTCACTGCCAGCGTCGTAGTTGATGTCGCTCCCGCCGCAAACGCGCGCACCAGTCGCCCGGCGCCGATCAACTGGCGCCCAGAGCAACCGTGGGCACCGCGCGCACCACGTGGTCCTGTCGGTCCGCTCCCAGGTTCTCCGGCAGGCCCAGTAGAGCGGAGCTTTGCGCCACTCCCCGCCGACTATCGACGCCCAACGCTGAGCGAAGCGGCCGCAACAGTGTTCGCCTTCGGCCGCTACGAAGGGGCGACCGTCGGCGACGTGGCGAAGCGCGACCCTGGCTACCTCGTCTGGTGCGCCGATAACGTGCGCCGCGATCAAGAGCTGGTCCGCGCGGCGAATGTGGTGCTCGATGATCTTGAAGAGCGCGGCGCGCCGCACCCGCCTCGGGGGAGCACGAGGCGCCCAACCGCGCCACTCTTTGATCCGAACAGAGAGTTGGAGTAAGCGTCATGATGCGTGGTATGCGAACGATGTTTGCAGCACTGCTTCTGGTGGTTGCGGCAGGGGCCTGTGCCCCAGCAACGCCCCCCGACGGCTCACTGCCGTGCAACGAGACGATTGATCAGCAGCGCGCGGCAGGATTTGACACCGTTCTCGAGGGAGCTCTCCCACTCGCGGGTTGGGATGCAACACCAGTGACCGTTGACTCCGGGCGAGAGTGCTCGCAGCTGCGCCTCGGCCCACTCTGGGGTGCGGGGATTCGCGAGCTGCGATCTGCAGGGGCCATCTTCGAACTCCCAGACAAGACGGGCTACTCGATCGTGGTGTATTCAGCGACCGGCCTCACTCTCGACAATCTCACCTACGCGTTCGAACGCGGCGCACGCGGCGGCCGCAAGACGCAGGGGCTGACGATCGTCGACATCAGGGTCGGGGAGTGGCCCGGAAAGCAGTTCACGCTGTTGAATGGCGATCACCGTCAGGTCATCACCCTCTTTGATACTGGTGAGGCCGATCGCGTTCGCGCGCTCCTCGCTTCGGATATCTCAAACGCACTGATCGCCGACCGCCTCGCCGCCTATGCGGCGGCGTTGGTAACGCGTTAGGGGTTAGGCGAGCTCCTTCAGCGAGAAGCGCGACTCCAACTGCTCAGCAGTCTGGAAGCCGACGGCGCCAACTGGCTGGGCACCTGCACCCTTGAAGTAGGCGATCGTTGGGATCGACATGATGTTGAACGCCTGCTGCAGGGCTGGGTTCTCGTCAACGTTCACCTTCACGATGTCGACCTTACCGTCGTACTGTGCGGCGAGCTTCTCGAGCTCCGGGGCAACGAGCTTGCACGGGCCACACCATGGTGCCCAAAAGTCCACGATGACGGGGCGACCCGACTCCATGACGTCCTTCTGGAATGTTGCATCACTGGTGTGCTTGATCTCCGCCATGGTTCCCCCTGCGTTCACATTGTGGCGGAACGGTCTCTCCGCCTTCCCTACCATCATAGCGAGCGGCGGCGAACCTACTCGAGACCGCGGGCGTGCAGATCCTCCTCGCTCAACCCCAGGTAGTGCCCGATTTCATGGATGAGCGTTCGGCGTACCTCCCGCCGCAGAGCCTCCTCGCCAGGGAAGTCGGCAAGCAGTGTTGCGGCATAGATAGTTATCTCAGGGGGCGGCTCGCCGAGGCCGCGCTCGGCGCCTTTCGGTAACCCGTCGAACTCTCCATACAGGTCAGCGCCAGGCTCATGGCTCACGGTGACGAGGAGCTCTTGGGCGGCGGAGTGCAGGGGCTCGGGGAGCCCACGCAGCGCCTCCTCGGCGAACTGCTCCACGCGCTCAAACTCCTCTTGACGTCCCACGAGGAGATCCTACGACGGGGCGGGTAGGATGAGGGAATGCAGGCAAAGAGCAAGACAGAGCGGGCCGTAGTGCCAACCGCGGATGCTGAGGCCCGAATCACCGAGGCGGCCGAGACCATTCTGCGTGCCATCGGCGAGGACCCAACGCGCGACGGCCTCGGTGATACCCCGGGACGCGTCGCGCGCGCCATGCTCGAGCTCACCAGTGGCTACGCGAGCGACCCATACGAAATTCTTGGCACCGTCTTTGAGGAGCCAGCGGGTGCCCCTGCTGGCGATCTTGTCGTTGTTGAGGGGATCCCGTTCTACGCCCTCTGCGAACACCACCTCCTTCCGTTCCCTGGCGTCGCCACCGTTGGCTACGTGCCGAGCGGTCGCATCGTTGGCCTCTCAAAGATTCCGCGCCTCGTCGACGCCTTTGCGCGACGACTCCAGGTGCAAGAGCGCCTCACTGCGCAGGTCGCCGATGCACTGAACGACGCGCTCGCGCCAGCCGGCGTTGGCGTGTTGGTCAGTGCCGAACACCTCTGCCTCGCCGCACGCGGCGCACGCCAGCCGGGTGTCGTCATGACCACCGAGGCGATGCGCGGGTCGCTGCGTACCGATGCCGCCCTCCGCGAGGCGTTGGCGCGCGCCCATGATCGCGGCGTGGCGCGACGCGAGGGGCTCCATGGCTGAGCACACGACACCGATCCGCGTGTTGATCGCCAAGCCTGGCCTCGACGGTCACGACCGCGGCGCCAAGGTGCTGGCGCGCGGACTGCGCGACGAAGGGTTCGAAGTGATCTACACCGGCCTTCGCCGCACCGTTGACGCGATCGTTGCCGCCGCCATAGAAGAGGACGTGGATGTTGTCGGCTGCTCGATTCTCTCCGGCGCACATGCAACCCTGCTGCCAAAACTCGTTGCAAGCCTTCGTGCCTCTGGTGCGAGCGACGTGCTGGTCGTAGCGGGCGGCATCATCCCCGAGGCCGATCGACCAGAGTTGGAGGAGGCCGGCATCTCGGGAATTTTTGGTCCAGGAACCACGATCGCCGAGGTTGCCACCTTCTTGCGCGCGAATGCCCGTCGACGCTAAGCATCTCGCGGCGCGCCGCGAGCTGGCGCAGGGGATCAGCGCAGTCGAGCGTCCAGGACCTGCAGCAAATCAACGCATTCAGCAGGCGCTCGCCGCATCGGCGGCCGACGCGCGGAACGCCCTCGTCGTGGGGCTGACTGGTGCGCCAGGGGCGGGAAAGAGTTCGCTCGCCGCAGCACTCGCCGACGTCGCCCGCGCCGCTGGCCGTCGAGTTGCGATCCTAGCGATTGATCCGAGCTCGCACGAGAGCGGTGGCGCACTCCTGGGCGATCGCGTGCGCATTGACGAACATCCCGACGACGATGGTCGCTTTACGCGTTCAATTGCGACGCGCGGCAGCGGTCGTTCGCTCGCCCACGTTGCCGCCGCGGCAACGATCCTCGTTGAAGCGGCTGGGTTTGATCTGATCTTTGTGGAGACCGTTGGTGCTGGACAGGCCGAGATCGGCATTGCACGGCTCGCCGATGTGCTGCTCGTTGTAGAAGGTCCCGAGGGTGGCGACGAGGTGCAAGCGATGAAGGCGGGGATCCTCGAGGTTGCCGATATCGTTGCTGTGAACAAGTCGGATCGACCTGGCGCACAGGCGGCGTTTGATCGACTGCGCAGTGGGCTTGCTCTCGGCGCTGGCGCGCCGCAACTTGCGCTCGTCTCTGCCACCGCTGGTGCGGGGATCAGTGAGCTCCTGGCCACCATCGATGAAGTGGGCGTGGGTCGTGGCGTTCGTGGTCGAATTCGTCGTGTTGAGGCGCACCTTGTTGCCGCCGCCGAATCCCATGTCGACGCGCAGGTACGCGAGGCAACGGCGAGCGGCGCGCTCACCACGCGTGCCGAGCAGATCGTTACTGGGGCACAGCCCCTGACCGGCTCAATCACCGCACTCTTCGGGATTAGCGAGTCGCCCGATGCGTAAGCGTCTGGCTGCTGGCGTCCTCGCCGGACTGATCGTTGCCGCGCTCGGTGGCGTTGGTGGACCGGCGCTGCGCTTTGATGCGGCGATGCCAGCACCGATGCTGGTCGGCCCGAGCGATCCTTCGCTACCAACGTTGAACCTTGTCGTGCTTGGTGATAGCTACGCGTCGGCGGCGCTCCCGTTTGATCGCGGCACGCTGCAGGTGCTTGGTGCGCCAAGCGTCTGCGCCCGCGGACCAGCGTGGCCGCGCCTCCTGATGCCAACCAATATGCGCCTCTCGCTGACCCACGTATCGTGCAGCGGCGCCGTTGTTGCCGACCTGATCGATCGCCGCATGCGCGCCGGCGAGATCCTGCAGGTGCAGGCGCTCAGCGCCGAGACTGACATCGTCATGCTCGGCATCGGCGGGAACGACGCTGGCTTCTCTGAGGTCTTTGCCGCCTGTCGCACCGAAGATGCCGCCGCCTGCGTTGCCGCGGGCGAGCGCATGAAGCCCCAAGCGGCGGCCCTGAGCGGCACGCTGGTGCGCCTCTACCGCACGGTGCTGGCCCAGGCGCCGAATGCTGTCGTCATCGTGGTCATGTACGCCGATTCGCTCCCTGCTGCGGGAACTCCCGGCCTCGACGCCTGCTCTGGCCTGCGCGCTCCGGGTGACAGCATCTCTGATGCCGACCTTGCGGTGCTCGCTGAGTGGGGAACCGACATCGCCGACCGCGTCCGCGGCGCGATCACCACTGTCAACGACCCGCGACTGCGCGTCGCCGACCTTGCCGATGCCTTCCTCGGCCATCGCCTCTGTGACCCCGAGCCGTACCAGTGGGGGAGGGATGGTGAGATCCCGTTCCACCCGAATGCGGCCGGCCACGCCGCCCTAGCAGCTCGACTCTCTGCAGTACTGGATGCCCTTGTTACCGAGGGGGCGGCCGCGCAGCGGTAGCCCCGTAGCACGCTCCGCCCCGCTCCTCTATTCTTCCGCGTGGGCCGGTAGCTCAGCGGTAGAGCAAGTGACTCTTAATCACTAGGTCGTGGGTTCGAATCCCACCCGGCTCACCAGTGAAGACTGGCGTTCCTTTCGAGACGATCCAGAGAGATCGCAGATGGCCCTGTGAGGCCGGAGAGGAGTACAGGTGAACGAGCGCGCAGTTCGAAGCCTCGCCCCCTATCGCCGCTCCCTTATTCCACTCCCAGAGCCTGCCTCTGTTGTTGACGCGCGCATCGGCGATCACGGGCCAGCACTCCTGACCCTCGAGGATGGCAGCGTCTTTCCAGGCGTCTCGTGGGGCGCGCCAATCGCCTCGGGTGGCGATCTCGTGATGAACACCAGTCAATCTGGCTATCAAGAGATCTGCACCGATCCGAGCTACGCCGGACAGGTGGTGCTGATGACCTATCCGCTCATCGGCAACTACGGTCGACTGATTGCCGACGATCAGAGCACGCGACCATGGCTGCGCGGACTCGTAGTTGCACACGCCACCGCTGCGATCAGTGACGATGCTGCGCAACTTGCCGCACTGCTGCGCGCCCACAACGTGCCAGCGATTGCTGGCGTCGAGACGCGCAGCCTTGCACGCCGCTTGCGCGAGACGGGTGCGCAGCGCGCCCGTATCTCTGCGCCGTGGGAGAGCGACTTCGAGGCCGCCGTTGCCGCGACGAGGTTGATCGCACCGTGGGAGAGCGAAGACTTTGTCGCGCAGGTGTCGCCAACTCGGGTCGAAACCTACGGCGATACTAACGAGCCGCTCGTCGTGGTCGTGGACTTCGGACTCAAGTCCAACATCGTTCGTGCGCTGCGATCACGCGGCCTGCGCGTGCGCGTACACCCGCACAACACTTCGTGCCACGACCTCTTGAATGGGGGGCCGGTCGGTGTGGTGCTCTCGCCTGGCCCTGGGGACCCGGCGCGACTGACTGGTCCCGTTGCTCTGGCGCGCGAGATCATCGCCACGGGGCGACCGCTGCTCGGCATCTGCCTCGGCCATCAGATTGTGGCGCGCGCCGCCGGTGCCGAGACGAAGCGACTCGCGTTCGGCCATCACGGAGCGAATCATCCGGTGCGCGACCTGCCGAGTGGCCGTGTGTATGTAACGGCGCAGAATCATGAAGTTGAGGTGGTCGGCGGCACGCTCCCTGGGGACTCTGGCTTCGAAGTGAGCCAGATCAACTTGAACGATGGATCCGTTGAGGGGCTACGACACCGCGAGCTACCCATCGAGACGGTGCAGTATCACCCCGAAGGTTCGCCGGGCCCGCTCGACGCCACGCCAGTCTTTGATCGCTTCATGACCGCGATCGCGCAGAGCGAGCAATGAGCGCTAAGCCAGCAAGCGTTCTGATCATCGGCTCAGGGCCAGTTGTAATTGGCCAGGCGGCCGAGTTTGACTACGCGGGAACCCAAGCCTGTCGCGCGCTCCGCGCCGAAGGGATTCGCACGATTCTCGTGAACTCCAACCCGGCGACGATCATGACCGACCCGTCTGTTGCCGATGTTGTCTATCTTGAGCCACTCACCGTTGAGGTGATCGAGCGCATCATTGAGCGAGAGAAGCCGGAGGGGCTCCTCGCTGGGCTCGGCGGACAGACCGCACTCAACATGGCGGTGGCGCTCGATGATGCCGGTGTCTTCCAGCGCTATCCGATTCGCCTTCTCGGTACTCCGCTCGCGGCGATCAAGATGGCGGAGGATCGCGAGCTCTTCCGCGCGATGTGCGATCGCATCGGGCAGCCCACGGCACCGAGCGCCATGGTGCAAGGGTCAAACGACGTCGAGCGCATGCAGGCTGCAAGGGAGGCGCTCGCGCAGATCGGCCTCCCCGCCATCATTCGACCAGCCTTCACGCTCGGCGGCACGGGTGGCGGCATCGTTGCCACCGAAGAGGAGTACTGGGAGCGTGTGCAGAGCGGCCTACGCGCCAGCCCGATTCGTCAGGTGATGATCGAGCGCTGCCTCGTTGGCTGGCAGGAGATCGAATACGAGGTGATGCGCGACGCCGAGGACACCTGCATCGCCGTCTGCTCCATGGAGAACGTGGATCCGCTCGGGGTGCATACGGGCGACAGCATCGTGGTCGCCCCCGTGCAGACGCTGCCGGACCCCGTGCACCAGCGCCTGCGCACCGCTTCGCTTGACATCATTCGCGCCCTCGGCGTGGAGGGGGGCTGCAACGTGCAGTTGGCCCTTTCGCCCGACTACACCGAGTACGTGGTGATCGAGGTGAACCCGCGCGTCAGCCGCAGCTCAGCGCTCGCTAGTAAGGCGACTGGGTATCCGATCGCGCGCGTCGCCGCGCAGATTGCCATCGGCCGCACGCTACGCGAGATCCCGAACGCCGTCACGCGCACCACCGTCGCCGCGTTTGAGCCCGCCCTCGACTACATCGTCGTGAAGTTGCCGCGCTTCCCATTCGACAAGTTCCCTGGCGCCGATCGCCTGCTCGGCAGTCAAATGAAGGCGACCGGCGAAGTGATGTCGATTGATCGCACTTTTGGTGCCGCACTGAATAAAGCCCTGCGTTCGATGGAGCAGTCGGGGAGTGGCCCAACGGCAGAGGAGGCCTCATGGGGCGCGGAGCTCGCGCCGATCATCGCGAAGGGCGATGCCGTGGCACTCCGCCACTTCTTGCGGCCATCTGACTCACGACTCTGGCGACTCTTTGCGGCAATGCGTCGAGGAGTGAGCGCCGACCAGATCCACACCGCGACGGGGATCACACGCTGGTTCCTGGCGGAGTTTGAGCGCCTTATCGCCATTGAGCATCGGGTGCGCGAGGCGGGGCAGACGTTGATTGGCCCAGACCCTGCATCGGTCTCGCTGCTTGCCACGGCGAAGCGTTCTGCGATCGGCGACCGCGACCTTGCTCTGATGAGTGGTGTCTCGGAGCCGCGCATTGCGCAGCGGCGTTCGCAGCTTGGCTTAACGCCAGGGTACGCAATGGTTGATACCTGTGCCGCGGAATTCGCCGCCGCGACGCCCTACTTCTATTCAACCTACGCGGCGGCTGGCTCACCACCAGAGGCGCCGCCGGTGCCGCGAAAGGCGGCGATGGTGATTGGCTCTGGGCCGGTGCGCATTGGGCAGGGGATTGAGTTTGACTACTGCGCCGTGCGCGCCGCGGAGCGCCTGACGGAGCGGGGCTGGTCGGCGGTGATGGTGAACAGCAATCCCGAAACGGTCTCGACCGACTTTGATGCCTCAACGCGCCTCTACTTCGAACCGCTCGATGCCGAATCAATCATGGAGATCGTTCGTGCCGAATCGCCTGCGGGGGAGACGACGCTTCCAGCATTTGTGCAGTTCGGCGGGCAGACGCCACTCAATCTTGCGGCGCCGCTCGCTGCGGCGGGTGTGCCGCTTCTCGGCGCCTCACTCGAGGCGATAGACGAGACCGAGGATCGCGTGCGATTTGCCGCACTTCTTGATCGTCTCGGTATCTTGCAGCCCGAGGGCGGCCTGGCGCGCAGTCGCCAGGAGGCGATCGATCTGGTGGAGCGCATCGGCTATCCGGTGATCGTGCGACCGTCGTACGTGATCGGCGGCCTCGCCATCGACTTCGCCTATTCGCGTCCAGACCTTGAGCGCCAGCTCGACCGCATCGGCGAGATCGGCGACGTTCGACCGCTGCGCATTGATCGATTCCTTGAGGGGATTGAGATTGATATCGACGCGGTCACCGACGGTGAGACGGTGCTCATCCCTGGCCTTCTGGAACACGTCGAACTCGCCGGCGTGCACTCGGGCGACTCGATTGCCGTCTATCCACCGCAACGACTCCCGGCGGAAACGCAAGAGGATCTGGCGAACATCTTCATGCGCCTCGTGCGCGAGATCGGCGTGCGCGGTCTGGTGAATGCGCAGTTCATCGTTCGCGAAGAGGGGACCTACCTAATTGAGGTGAATCCGCGCGCAAGCAGAACGGTGCCGTTCATGAGCAAGGTGACAGGGATTCCGATGGTGCCGCTCGCCGTCGATATCGCACTCGGTGACACGTTGGCGTCAAAGGGGTATACATCGGGAATCGCCTCAGCGCCAACGGGTGTGGCGGTGAAGGCGCCAGCGTTTAGCACCGCAAAACTACGCGGCGTAGACCCAACACTCGGGCCATTCATGCAGTCGACGGGCGAGGTGATCGGCCTCGGTCTAACGGCTGAGGAGGCGCTCGGCAAGGCGTTGATCGCAGCGAACCTGCTGCCACCGCCGCCGCGCGACCCGCAGCGCATCGCCCTCTTGAGCATCGCCGACCGCGACAAACACCTCCTGGCGCGCCTCGCCAACCCACTGCTCGCCGCCGGTTACGAGCTCGTCGCCACGCCCGGCACGCGCAGCGCCTTGGCGGCCCTCGGCATCACGGCGGGCACGGCACACCCGCTCGGTGACGACGGGCGTGACGGGGCACCTGGCATTGCCGACCTGATTCGCTCGGGTGTCGTTGCCTTGGTCGTCAACACGCCATCGATGGCAACCGGGGCGCTGCGCGACGCGCTCGAGATCCGCCTCGCCGCGGTGGAGTATGGGGTGCTCTGCCTCACCGCCATGGAGACCGCCGTGGCGTCGGCGGAGGCGCTCTCGGTGCGGGCAGCCATGTCGGGCGTATCGCTCAACCCGATCGGCGTGAGCGGGCTACGATAAGCACATGGAACTGACCTACGCCCCAGGCGCCTGCAATATTGGAGCCGATGAGATCGCGCGCCGCCGCAAGGCCGCTGTCGCCGGCCTAGTGGCCAGCATCGGCCTTGCCGTCGCGCTGATCGCGTTCGGTTCGGCCCCCGGTGACTTCGCGCGCCTTCTTGTTGCACTACCGCTCACCGGCGCAGCGATCGGCTGGATTCAGGCACGTCGACGTTTCTGCATGGCGTATGGCCTGGCGGGAACCTTCAACCTCGGCAAGATCGGCGAGATGAGTCGCGTCAGCGACCAAGCTGCACTCGCGGCTGATCGTCGGACCGCACTCATCATTGCAGCGCAGGGCCTCGCGCTCGGCGTAGGTGGCGCCCTCCTCTTTTTGATTCTGCCAATCGCCAGCCAGATCTAGGATGACGACGCGCACGGCGACGCCGCCGCTGCCGATTCGCGAACATCGGCTCGCCAACGGATTGCGCCTCTTCCTAATCGTTGACCGTACCGCGCCAGTTGCCGCCGTCAACATCTGGTATCACGTCGGCTCAAAAGACGAACGTGCTGGGCGCACCGGATTCGCGCACCTCTTTGAACACCTCATGTTCCAAGGCTCAGAGAACGTCACAAAGGCAGAGCACCTCACCCTCGTGGAGTCGATCGGCGGAGAGGGGAACGCCACCACGTGGCTTGACCGAACCAACTACTTCGCCACCGTGCCAGCGGAGTGGGCTGAGCTGATCCTGTGGATGGAGGCCGACCGACTCGGCACACTCCTGTCGGCGCTTGACCAAGCGAATCTCGACAACCAGCGCGACGTAGTAAAGAATGAGAAGCGCTCCAGTTACGACAATCAGCCGTACGGCAGCGCCTACATTGAACTCTTCGCCCTCGCCTATCCGAAGGGACACCCGTACCATCACCCCACGATCGGCTCAATGGAAGACCTCGATGCCGCCTCACTTGAAGATGTGCGTAGTTTCTTCACCACGTGGTACGCACCGAACAACGCCGTGCTCACCGTTGTCGGCGATATTGATGAAGAAGAGATCATCGCCGCCGTAGAGCGACACTTCGGTCCGATCCCAGCAAACCCTGCGCTGCCAGCACACCCTGACCTCACACTGAGCGCGCCGCTTGGCGGTGAGATCCGCAAGACGATCCACGACAAGGTTCCTGAGGCGCGCGTGCACTTCGCCTTCCGCGCTCCAGTGTTGAGTGCACCGCTCCTTCCCGCGATTGAGATCGCCACACAGATCCTCGCCGGTGGGAAGGGGAGTCGCCTCTACCGTCGCCTCGTTCGCGATGAGCAGGTGGCGCAAGATGTGAGCCTCTCGCTCCTTCCATTCGTTGGTGGCGCATCTATCATCGTTGGTGCGGCTACGGTTCGGCCAGGTGCGTCAAACGAGGCGGTAGAGCGTGCCTTTGTGGAAGAGTTGGAGCGCCTCGCCGCCGAGGGGCCAACGTCAGCAGAGCTTGAGCGCGCAAAGGCGCTGACCGAGTCCGAGGAGTTGCTGGCGCGATCCGATCCCGAGGAGCTCGCCGATGCGGTGGGCATGTACGCCACTTTGCTGAATGATCCGGGTCGCATCAATCGCGACCTCGACCTTGCCCTTGCGGTGTCGGTGGACCAGGTGCAAACGGCGGCGAAACTCTTCGCCAAGGAGAATCGGGTCGTGCTCTGGTACGTGCCAGAGGAGAAGTCATGAGCAAGGCCGCGGTACGGCCAGGGCCTGGCGCCCCGCGCGACTGGCGCTTTCCACGTGCCGTTGAGCATGTAACCCGCGCTGGGATGCGCGTGATCTTGCTTCCGATGCCATCACGGCCAATCGCATCGATCCAGATGCTCTTCGGCGGTGGCGCTGCAGGGGAGCGCCCAGAAGAGTCGGGACTCTCCGCCCTGTTGGCGCGCCTTCTCACGGAGGGGACAGAGCACCACGACGCCGATGGACTCATTGAGGCTGGCGAGCTGCTCGGTGCATCGATTGGCGCAGAGTCGGGCTGGGAGAGCCTCACCGTGGGCGCTGGTGCTCCTGTCTCGCGTCTCGCTGGCGTCTTTGATCTGATGGCCGAGATCGCACTGACGCCGCGCATCCCCGAGGCGGATGTGGAACGGCTGAAGGCGCTACGACTCGCCGCCATCAAGCAGGCGCATGCGAGCCCACGAAGTCGCGCCGTTGATGCGCTCTCTGCGGCGCTCTACGCGCCAGAGGCGGCCTACAGTCGACCCTTCGCTGGAACCGCTGACGGTGTCGCACGCCTGACCCGCGAACAGATTGTTGCGCGACACCAGGAGATCTTGCGCACGGGCACGCCAACGCTCGTGCTCGCAGGTGACATTGATCCCGACGCAGCCTTCGCGTTGATTGAGGCGAGCCGCCTGAGTGAGATCAGCGCAGGTGGCGGCACCTGGGGTCGCGGCGAACCAGATCGCGCGGCGCCTGTTTTGGCTACACCTGGTGCTGCCCCACTTGTCAACGTGCTCGATCGCCCAGGCTCGGTGCAATCAGAGATTCGCATCGGTCGTATCGGCCGCTCGCGACTCGACGCGAATCACCACGCCGCACTTGTGTACGCCGAGATCATCGGCGGACTCTTCGGCTCGCGGCTCAATCGCGTGCTGCGCGAAGAGAAGGGCTACACGTACGGCGCCGGCGCACGGTTTGATCTGCGCCGCGGGCGTGGACCCTTCATGGCGGGAACAGCGGTTGAGACGGGAGTTACCGCCCCAGCGCTCGCCGAGGCACGCCGACAGCTCGCGACAATGCAGAGCGCACCACCTACCGACGAAGAGTTGACCGAGGCGCGCGACTATCTCTGCGGAACCTTCCCGCTGCGCTTCGGCACCGCCACGCCAGTGGCCAGCATGGCGGCGGCCCTTACGGTGCTCGGACTCTCGCCAAATGAGCCAGATCACTTCCGCGAACGAGTCGCCGCCGTCGACCGCGCAGCGATAGCGCTGATTGCCGATGAGTTGGCCGCCTCTGCGGAAAAGATTGTGATTGTTGGCGATGCCGCTGCGATCACCGGGCCACTTGAGGCTGAAGGATTTACCGTGCAGGTCGAAGCCGATAGCGCAGCCTCGGCATGATCGTTGTCATCGGCGCCCTCAGCGCGCGCACCGAAAGTGCGACTTATGGTCTTAGCGGCTATGCCGCCACGGTGGCACTCGCAATTGCAGCTACTGGCGAGCCTGTTGAGATGGTGAGCAAGGTTGGCTCTGACGCAGCGGGTGAGTCACTCATCACGAAGCTTGCAGCGGCAGGAATTGGCCATGTGGCCCTCATTCGTGACGGCGCGCTGCCAACTCCGGTTGACGGAGTAGGTTCGCTACAAATGGATGCTGCCGACCTGCAGTTGGCATTGCGCTACCTCACGAGTTTTGATGCGGTGCTCCTGGTGGACCCAGCCGACGACTCGGTGGTCGCTACCGTGCTCGATGCGTGCACCTATGTCGGCGCACGCCTCGTAGTGACGAGACCGGCGGGGTCGACCCCTGCGGGAGTCCCGAGCGGCGAGCGCGGCGACGCTCCGCCGCCGCTCGAGGTTGAGCGCCCAGCTGGGGACCCAGCCGCCGTTACTGACCTCTTGGTAGCCCTCCTTGCTCCTGATCGCGAGTCGCCTGCCGCCGAATAGCGCATCGCGTACGCTGCAGCAGATGAGTGAAGTGCAGCGCCCACCCTCTGAAGCGACCGACCTTGCCAGCAGAATGGAGCTCGGCGTGGACGCCCTTGACCGCGGCGACGCTGAGGGGGCCGCACTCGCCTTCGCCGCAGCGGTGGCTGGCGCAACACCGAGTGATGATCGAGTCCTCGCGGAGCGCGCCGCCTATGGTGCCGCCGAGGCCCTGCTGCGACTAGAGCGCGACGACGAGGCGGCGGAGTATCTCGAGATCGCCGCCAATTCCGCAGATCAAGAGCTGCGCTTCCTCGCCCTTCGCCGCCGCGCGATGGAGGAGGTTCGCCGCGGCGACCTCGCCGTCGCCCTCGCCACCTACCGCCAGGCCGAGGGGAGCGCCCCGAACAGCGACGCCCGCGCTGAGATCGCCTCGCGCATCGGCTGGCTCACCAAAGAGACGGGCGGCTCGTCGCTCCGTGCCCAGGCGGCATTCCGCCGCGCGCGTGGCGTCTCTGCAAGTGCATGGGTGCCGCGTGCCCTGCTCGCAGTCACGATCGTCCTTTCTGTGCTGACAAAGCTTGACCCGACCCTTGCCGAGCTCTTTGCGCTCACCAAAATTGACCTCAACGGCTCTGACTTTCTTTCAGGGTATCCATGGCGTCTCGTCACCGTCGCATTCGTGCACGGAGGGATCAATCCAGACTGGCAGTCGTGGGCGCTTCACCTCGGCTTCAACGCCATCGCGCTCGACATTGCCGCACAGATTGTCTATCGCCTGTACGGGGCGAAACGACTCATCGGCTGGTATGTCATCGGAGTTGTCGGTGCATCTCTTGCCAGTGCAATCTGGCTACCTGCTGGGTATTCGGTTGGCGCATCGGGTGGTGTATTCGCCCTCTTCGGTGTCGCCCTTGGAGCAGAGTGGGCTCATCGGCCCCTTGTTGAGCGAGGTTTACGCGAAGCGCTCGGTCGCGTTGGGGGCCTCCTCCTCCTCAACATCGTGCTCGGGTTTGGCATTGGGTTCGTTGGTGGTGGCATTGATAACTCGGCACATCTTGGCGGGCTCCTTACGGGGCTGATCTTTGGTGTGCTTGTGCAGCCAACGCGAGCAGAGTCAATGCGTCGTCGCTGGTCTGTCGCGGGATCACATTGGCGGGGTGGCGAGGTTGCGTTGAGCCTTGTGATGCTCATCGCCGGCCTGGCGTTGTACGCCAATTGGCGCGAACTTGCAATGCTGCGACAGATGCTCCCCTTCTGAGTGTGTTCGCAACACTGCTGAACCCTCGTGCCTTCGCCCCGTCACTTGAGGGGCAAATCGCCTTGGTTGACCAGCTTGGTGGACCATTTCTCTCCGAGCGCGTTGACGACCTTCGGGCCGCGCGAGCGCATGGGCTCTCAACTGGACTGATTCTTCGCGACCAACCAGGCACATCACTCGCTGCGCAAATGAACGAGAGGCTAGAGGAGTCGGAGGCGGAGATCGTTGCGATCTGCACCCATGCGTTGAACGTCGAGATTGACCAGGATGCAGCACCAGTCGCCGCGCTGCGAACAGCGCTTGCTAGCGCTGAGGGTCGGCATCGCATGGTGATCACACTCGACTCAACGCTGGCAGCGCAATCTGCGAGCGCTTGGCGGTCGCTGCCGATGGAGAGCCTCCTCTTTGACCCCATCGCTGATCCTGATGGTTGGCGCGCTGCGGCCACACTCCCAGGAGAGTGTGGATTAGTCCTCGCCTTGATCGCTGGGAGCGACACGCCTCCGGTGGCGCGCGAAGCCCTGCTCTGGGGCTTGAGATACGCCGCCTCATTGGGGGGGCGGGGTGGTCACCGCGTTGGGTTCACGGAGCGTCCTGCTCCTGGGTGGGTGGATGGTGTGCAGCAGGATCGCCCCGAGGAGAGCGCGCTCACCTTCGCGGCAGTAGGCGACCTATTGCGCTTGACGTTGGCAGATCGCGAAACGCTCGAGCGCGAGCTTGATCCACGTTCCATTAGTCCAGCTGCCCAGCGCCTGCGCGGCCAATCTGGGCGAGAGCAGACATGAGCGCCGTGGTCATCGTGCAGCCGAGCGGTCCTCTGCGGACGAATGTGGTGCTCGTCGGCGATCCTGAGCGCCGCGAAGCCATCGCCATCGACCCCGCAATCCCATCCCTATCCACGATCGTTGGTGCGGCGGCAGAGCAGGGATGGCGCATCGTCCTTGCCGTTGTGACCCATGGGCATTGGGATCACATGGGCGAGCTTGCGGCACTCTCTGAACATGTCCGGCGTCATGAACAGCGCAAACTCTCCATCGGCGTACATCCCCTCGATCAAGATCGCCTTTTGCACCCCCGACCGATCGCGGCGCCATTCCCGATCCCAGAGGTTGTGCCCTCACGAGAACTCCGCGACGGAGAGACCATTCATGCTGGGCGTGTCGCACTCCGAGTGCTGCACACCCCAGGGCACACCGAGGGGTCCGTCTCATTCCACGATCAAGCAGCGGGAGTGCTCTTTAGCGGTGACACCCTCTTCCGAGGGGCGTGGGGCCGGACAGATCTCCCAGGTGGCGATGAGCGAGCACTGCTGGAGTCGCTGCAGCGACTTGCCACCCTCGACCCTGCAACTCGTGTGATCCCTGGACATGGAGCGGAGACAACGATTGCTGCCGAGTCTGTGTGGATCCAGCGCGCCGCGCGACGGGGCAGCCTCGCCTAACGTACGAGGATGACTGAAGTGAGCGCGCCCCTTCACGAACTCGTCCTCGAGGGCGCGCTAGAGGCGCCGCTCGCGGCGCATATCTCGATCCTGCTTGATGCTGGCCTTCCGCTCACGATCCTCGCGATCGAGTCGCCCCTACGCCAGCGAGTTGCCGATGCATTCGCGGCGACGCTGCGGCATGCCTCCTCGGTGGGCCATCGCGACGAAATCTTTGTAGAGAGCGACCATCACTTCGAATGGCTGGGCGATCCTGTTGGTATCGGCTGTATGGACCCGCTCGCCGGCACAAATCCTCGCAGCGTACGGACCGTTCTTCTGCGAGTCTCAGGCCTCGTCGGGGGACTCGAGCCCGGCTGTGCGCGCATCGCACTTCGATCACTCGCCCGCGGATATCAGGCCATCATCGAAGCGCAGGCGCCCGATCTCCCTGCGCTCTTCGATGCGCTCCGCGCCACGCCATTGCGCCTTCCAGAGGACGATCTTCAGCAGTTAGGAGTGGTACTTCGTGTCGACACTACGCGTGTACTCGCTGCGCACCTGCTGCACCCTTCAGTCGGCACCGTGCGGCGACCGCCAACACTGCTGACCAACTGGGACGCTAGTGCAGGTCGGTGGGATGATTTCACCTGGGCAGCCCTCCCCGCGTTCGCGGAGCGAAGTCGAATGAACCAGGCTAAATACGATGCCATTCATCAGGCACGCATGACGATCTTGGGCGCCCCAGCAAGCCGCTAATCGTTTCGGCTATTCTGGTGCCATGAGCACCGTTGCAACCTCGCCCGCACACCTTCTGCAACTTCTGCGCCCATACCTTGGCGTGTCGGGGGACGGTGGTCTGGTGGTGACAGATCCAAAGGGTCTGCGCAGCAGCGGTGCATCGATCCTCGCCTGGACAGCCGCATTTGCTTCCGATCCGGCAACGATCCAATCCGCCCAGTGGTTAACTCGGGCCGGCGCATGGGAGCTCGGTATCTATAGCGCGAGCATTGCACCTCTGTACGCCGCTCGCGCACGCGGTGCGTACGAGGGGCTCAGCGTCCCTGCGCTCAACCTTCGAACGCAAGTGTTCTCTTCCACGCGCGTCGCGCTGGAGACGGCAGCCGAAATGCGAGGAGCAGCCGTCATCTTTGAACTTGCTCGTTCGGAGCAGACCTATACGTTTCAGCGCCCAGCCGACTATGCAACGAGCGTGCTCGCCGGCGCGATGGCAGCTGGCTGGACTGGACCCGTCTTTATCCAAGGAGACCATTATCAATTTGTCGCCAAGAAATATGCGGTAGACCCCGAGGGTGTCACTGCCGAGATCACTCGCGCGTGCACCATGGCGGTTGATGCGGGGTATCGCAACATCGATATTGACGCGTCCACACTCGTAGATCTCGGGTATCAAAATGTACGCGATCAACAGGCCGAGAACGTGCGTCGAAGTGCCGAGATGGCGGCGCACATCCGCACCATAGAGCCGCGCGGTGTCTCGATTAGCATCGGCGGCGAGATTGGTGAGGTCGGCACGAACAACTCGACGGTCGAAGAGTTGAGTGCCTACCTCGATGGGTTTGATGCGAGCTTCTCGCGCCTGGCCCCAGGGGCCCAAGGACTCAGCAAGGTTTCGGTCCAGACGGGGACCAGCCACGGCGGGGTTCCGCTCCCGGGAGGGGGCGTTGCCGAGGTGGCCCTTGACTTTGACGTGTTGCAGCGACTTGGAGAGGTCGCGCGCTCGCGCGGGCTCGCTGGCGCAGTCCAACACGGGGCCTCAACTCTTCCCGATGAGCTCTTTCATCGTTTCCCCGAAGTTGGGACCGCTGAGGTGCATCTTGCAACCGGGTTCCAAAATCTTCTCTTGGATCACTCCGCCTTCCCCAGTGCGCTGCGCGCCGAGATGATCGCGTGGCTGCACGAGCACGCTGCGGATGAGGCGAAACCCGGGGATACCGAAGAGCAGTTCATCTATCGAACACGGAAGAAGGCACTCGGACCCTTTAAGCGGCAGTTATGGGACCTCGCACGCATGCCAGAGATCCTGCAGGCTCAACGGGAACGGTTCCACACTCTGTTCAGCCAACTCGGTGTCGCAGGCTCTCGCTCGCTGGTAGAGCAGCAGATCCAGCGGCCCGAGGATCCACCGCCACCCCCACCCGCGGAACTGCTCGCGGCCCGTCGCGAGGTGGTTTAGTTTCGGTTGACCCCTGCGGCGTCAAGCGACGCTGAAATGATCTCCAGCGCGTGATCAACTTCGGCGGCGGTCGTGACTAGCGGTGGAATGATTCGGATCACCTGGCCGTACGATCCCGCGGAGAGCAGTAGAAGTCGACGATCCGCAGCTTCGCCGATGACGCGCTTCACTGCGTCAGGATTAGGTACGCGTCCATCGCCCTCGTCGGGTTTGACAAACTCAAGGGCAAGCATCAAGCCAATCCCACGGACGTCACCAACTTCGCGACGACCCGCAGTGATGGCACGGAGCCCGGAGAGCATCTGTAATCCACGCTCGGCGGCGTTCTCCACAAGCCCCTCCTGCTCAATGACATCAAGCGTTGCGAGCGCTGCAGCACATGCGACGACGTTGCCGCCATAGGTGCCACCGTGCGTGCCGGGCGCCCACGTGGCGAGGAGTTCGCGACGCGCAATGATCCCAGAGAGGGGGAGCCCTGAGGCGATTCCCTTCGCCATGACCAAGATGTCGGGCTCAACCTGACTGTGCTGCACGGCGAACATCTGGCCAGTTCGACCGAAGCCCGTCTGGACCTCATCGGCAATGAGGAGGATGCCGAGATCGCGCGTGAGTTCACGAAGGCGGGGGAGGAAGCCTGCGGGTGGAATGATGTATCCACCTTCACCGAGGACGGGTTCGATGATCACTGCGGCCACATCTTCGGCGCTGACGAGCGTCTGCAGCGTGAGCTGCCACTCTTCCTCCCATCGACAGCTGCAATTCGCGCATGAACCCGAGGCCCCAGGGAGGGCGGGATCGCGGGGAGCTACGGGGGCGCGATAGCAGTACGGGTAGGCGGTGCTGTAGACGGATCCTGGCAGCGGCTCGAAATGACCGCGGTAGACGTTCTTGGCGGTGGTCAACGCCATGGTCTGTGCGGTTCGACCATGGTACCCGCCACGAAACACCAGGATGTTGCGGCGTTTAGTTGCACGCCGAGCCAGCTTTACCGCGGCCTCAACCGCCTCTGCGCCGGAGTTTGAGAGGAAGGCGCCCCAGGGACCGCCCGGCAGGAGGTGTTGGAGTCGGTCATGCAGCCGCAGTCCCGGCTCGTGATAGACAATGTTTTGCTGCCCGTGCAGCAGTTTTGTCGCCTGCTCGGCGATCGCTGCGGCAACTCGAGGATGGGCATGTCCCGTGTTGGTTACACCGATGCCAGAGGTGTAGTCCAGCCAGCGCTCTCCTGCACGATCAATCAGCCACGAACCCTCGCCACGATCGACTTCGACGTTTCCGGCGCGACCCCACACGGGGGCGATGACATCGTGACTGGGGAGGGTACCGTCCACGGGCTTGCTCATGCCTTCAGGGTAGCGCGGCGTCGCTGCAGCAGCGCACCGAGCGCCACGAGGGTGACGGTCGCCATGAAGAAGAGGGTGGCGAACGCGTTGACCTGCGGCGGGATCCCCTTCTGCACCTTGAGGTAGATGTAGACGGGGAAGGTTTGCACCTGGCCCGCGTTGAAACGTGTGATCACGAAGTCGTCAAGGGAGAGCCCGAAGGCAAGGATGGCACTGGCAGCGATGCCAGGGAGGATCAGGGGAAAGGTGACGCGCCAAAACGTCTGCCATGGCGTCGCGCCAAGATCGGCCGCGGCCTCCTCGAGGCGAAGGTCGAAACCTGCAAGGCGCGCCTTCATGGTCACCACTACGTAGCTGACGTTGAACATCACGTGGGCGAGGATCAGGGTGATCTCGCCCAACGGAATCTGGAGCGTAACGAAGAGGGTGAGGAGCGAGGCTCCAAGCACGATCTCGGGTGTGGCCAAGGGGAGGAACACGAAGAGATCTATTGCCTTGCGAAGGCGGAAGCGGTATCGCACGAGAGCCATTGCCATGAGTGTCCCGATCGTCGTGGCGATCAGGGTTGAGAAAAGGGCGATCCGGAGTGAGGTACCCACCGCCTTTACGAGCGTCGGATCACGGAAGAGGGTCAACCAGTTATCGAACGTAAACGATGCCCAGGAGTAATTGGATCGCCCCACAGGATCATTAAAGCTAAAGATCGCGATCGTGATGATTGGCAGTAGGAGGTACAACAACGCAAGTGAGGCATAGATTGCAAGTGCTCGTGATGCGATTGCACTGACGATGCCCGCTAGTCGGCTACTCATATGGCCTTCGAGGTGAGTTCTTCAGTGCCGAGAAGTCGCCCATAGATGGTGACGCCCGCCAGGATCAACACCATCAACATGAAGCTCAGTGCCGCTGCGGTCGGGTAGTCTCGAACGACGAGGAATTGCCGCTGAATGACATTGCCGATCATGGTCGTTCCTGGGTTGCCGAGGAGTTCAGCGTTCACAAAATCCCCGATCGCCGGGATAAACGTCAAGAGTGAACCGGCAAAGATTCCTGGTGCAGCAAGTGGCAGCGTTACCTTTCGGAACGCGGCCCAGCTTGATGCGTAAAGATCCTGCGCGGCCTCCAGCAGGCGCCGATCGATTTTCTCGAGGGAGACGTAGATCGGAAGGATCATGAACGGGACGAAGTTATAGGCGATGCCTGCAACGACCGAGAAGGGTGTGTCCAAGATTCGGGCATTCGCGTCAACTAGGCCGATGGACTTTAGCGGCCCAAGGACAATGGAGTCGTCGCCAAGAATTGTCCGCCAGCCAATCGTCCGCAGAAGATACGAGGTGAAGAAGGGGGCTACTACGAGGAAGAGCAACACGCCTCGCGCGCGACCCGATTTGAACGCGATGTAGTAGGCCAAGGGAAAAGCGATGGCAAAGCAGATCAGCGTCGCCGCGAATCCAAACTGGATCGAACGGAGATACTGCTCCTGGTACGTGGCGAGTGCGTTGGGGTAGTTGACCCAGTTGCTGAGGCTAAAAGTAAACCCAGCCTCCAGCGACCCGCTCCAAAAGCTGGAGGCGAACATTTGTAGATTGGGCGCAACATAAAACGAGCTGAGCCATGCGAGTCCTGGGAAGAGCAACAGGATCGGGACGAGCGCAGGGTGACGTCGAATCAGTCCCACACGCTCGCCCCTCTCCCTAGGCGCGAATTAGGCGCCGACGCCTTCAACGATGGCACTGAAGCGCTCATCGAAGTAGGCCTGGTCTTCTGCGCTGACATCACCCCACACCTTGAGGCGCGCCTTGGTCGCCGCATCAGGGAAGATCAGCGGATTCGAACCAAGTGACGCATCAATCTTGGTGATCTCCTCCGCGGCCCCCTTCACCGGGCAGATGTACTGAACATAGGCCTCGACGACCGCCGCGATCTCTGGGCGGTAGTAGAAGTCGATCCAGAGTTCCGCCGTGTACTTGTGTTGCGCCCCCTTGGGGATCAGCATGTTGTCGGTTGCGTACATCCCCCCCTCATCGGGGACGATGAACTCCAGTTCCGGCTTGTCCGCCTGAATGATGCCGACGTCGCCAGACCAGGCAATTGCGGCATAGGCGGCCTCACTGATCAGCAGCTCGGTGTACCCATTGCCGGCAAGCTTTCGGACCTGCTCCGATGCGATTGCGTCCTGGAGCGTGTCGATGGCAGCGTCAAAGGTTGCCCGAGTCGGCGCAGACGGATCCGCCCCATTGCCGAGCATCACCAGACCAACGGTGTCCCGCAACTCTGTCAGCAGGACGACCTTCCCCTTCAGGGCACTGGCCCACAGACCGTTGACATTCGTAAACCGCGTGGTCTTGGCTGTATTCACGCCGAGTCCGGTCATCAAGGACTGCCAAGGGGCGAGATAATCGTTTGAGGGATCAGCTGCACGTCCCTTGAACTCATCGGCCAGGTTGGCGACGAAGTTTGGCATGTTTGCCTTATCGAATTTCTCGGCCCACCCGAGATCGATGATTTTCTTTGCCATCCAGGTCGTGGGCACGACGATGTCCCAGCCGGTGTCTTGACCCGCCTCAAGGGGTGCCTTGATGGTGCCGAAGAACTCGTCGTTGTCGAGGAGTACTTCTTGGTAGTTCACGGAGGTGCCGTACTCCGCCTTGAATCGTCTGAGGCTCTCCGACGTCTCGGCGGTAGCGGTATCTACCCCCTCGTCAACGTCGATGTAGTAAGTCCAATTGGCAAAATTTAAGACGTCGCTGGGGCTCTGCTCGGCACCCTCGCTCGGACTAGGGCTCGCTGATGAACCTGATGTGCCACATGCGGCGAGAAACGCCGCCGCGCCCGCGACTGCGCCCACCTTCAATACGGTGCGACGATCTACCGGTTGTGCCAGTCGTTCCTCGGTTCCCATACCATCCTCCTCCGCTTTACGCGCTTGCGGCATCGCCAACGACGAAGCCGTGTTCTGGACGCCAGGTGAGCGTCACCCGCTCACCGGGTCGCCACGTATCGTTCCGCGTGGTCCGATCCACGTTCTGTTCGCTCACCAAGAGCCGCAATCCACCCTTCCCCTCCACCACGTATTGCGTGATCACGCCAAGGTAACTGGTGTCGACGACCGTCCCCTCAAGCGCATTCCCCTTTGACTCTCGTCCCGGCTCAAGCAGGCTTAGCTTCTCAGGTCGTACCCCGATCGCACCCGATGTGCCGATGTCGCCAAGACTCTTCGGTGCACGCACGACCGCACCCGATGAGAGCGTGATCGTCCAGTGATCTCCCTCGCTGCCGACGGTTCCTTCGAGGAGATTGCTTGCGCCGACGAATCCGGCAACAAACCGAGTGGCGGGGCGCTCGTAGAGCGTCTCCGGGCCCGCCAACTGTTCGTACCGACCTTTGTTCATCACTGCGATGCGGTCTGACATCGTCATCGCCTCCTCTTGATCATGCGTGACATAGATGAACGTAATACCGACTTCGCGCTGGATGCGCTTCAACTCAATGCCCATCTGCTTTCGCAGCTTTAGGTCTAAGGCACCGAGTGGCTCATCTAGCAGCAGCACTGCAGGACGGTTCACCAGGGCCCGCGCAAGGGCGACGCGCTGCGCCTGTCCACCGGAAAGTTGCGCCGGATATCGCTTCTCAAAGCCAACGAGTTGGACGAGTTCGAGTGCCTCGCCGACACGACGCGTGACCTCCGCGCCTTTGACTCCCGAGCGCCGCAGGCCGAAGGCAACATTTTCAAAGATGGTGAGATGCGGGAAGAGCGCGTAGCTCTGGAAGACGGTGTTGACATCGCGCTTGTGCGCTGGGAGATAGGTAACGTCCTCACCCTTCAACTCAATGAGGCCGCTCGTCGGCTGCTCGAAGCCGCCGATCATGCGCAGGGTTGTGGTCTTGCCACAGCCAGATGGGCCGAGGAGGGTGAAGAATTCGCCGTCGGAGACATCAAGTGTGATGCCGTCTACCGCGGTCTGATCTCCGAACATCTTGGTCACATTGACCAGGCGAACGTCGACTTCTGCCACCCTCGGTTTCACCTCCGCGGACACCGGTCCTATGCCTGCCCCTCAACTGAGGACTTGCGAAGACTATGACCCACGGGGGGTGGGGTCAAACGCCGTTGCGGGTAGGATGGGGGGGATGCGCCCGTGGGGCGCCGCCGCGAGCGCCCGAACGGGGCGAAGGGGGATCAGTGGCCACTACCGAAGCAGCCGTCCTACAGGCCCTCTCCGGCGTTCAGGAGCCCGAGCTCGGTCGCGACATTGTTACATTGGAAATGGTCAAGGAGATCACGCTGGACGGTGACCGGGCCAGCTTTATGATCGAGTTGACCACTCCCGCCTGCCCCTTGAAGGATGTGATTGAGCGCGATATTCGCGCCGCCCTCGATGGGATCGGTGTAACAGTGGCCGAACTCCGCTGGGGCTCCAAGGTCCGCCGCGCCTCCTCCTCGACCCAGGAGCGGCTACTCCCAGGCATTCGTAACATTGTGGCCGTCGCCTCAGGGAAGGGCGGGGTCGGCAAGAGCACCGTCTCGGTCAACCTCGCTGTGGCCCTGGCCCAGAGCGGCGCGCGCGTCGGCCTTCTCGACGCTGACATCACTGGCCCGAACATTCCCCAGATGATGGGGGCAACCGGCACCCCGAAGTCGAGCGCGGGCGGCAAGATCGAGCCGGTTGAGCGCCACGGCGTCAAGGTCATCTCCATTCAATTCTTCGTCCCCGAGGGTCAGCCGATCGTGTGGCGCGGCCCCCTCATCGGCGGCGCCATTCAGCAGTTCCTACGCGACGTGGAGTGGGGAGACCTCGACTACCTCGTGGTCGACTTACCGCCGGGAACATCTGATGCACAGCTCACGCTCGCGCAGGCGGTGCCAATCGCTGGGTGCGTCCTTGTGACCACGCCGCAAGATGTGGCCCTCTCTGATGTAACCAAGGCGCTGGCAATGTTCCGGCGCATGAACGTGCCAATCCTTGGCATCGTCGAGAACATGTCGGCGTTTGCCTGCCCACACTGCGGTGAGCTCACCGAAATCTTCGGACGCGGTGGCGCAGAGCGTCTCGCCAAAGAGGAGGGGCTCGACAACCTCGGCCGCATTCCGCTGGAGATGGCGGTGCGACAGGGTGGCGATGCAGGGATCCCCGCTGTTGCACAACGCGAAGAGGGCCCGGCCGCTGTAGCGCTCAAGGAGTTGGCCGGCCAGGTTGCCGCACGACTTGCAGTGCGCGCCGCAAGCGAGACGGCACCAACGCTGACGGTCGCCTAACTCCATGAACGAAACACCTGGGGGCTCGACAGAGCGCGAGGGATTCAGCGACGACATTGCGCAACTGATTGTTGCGGTGCGTGCACTGATCGGTGGGCACTGGGATCTCTTCCGCGCCGAGCTCGGT
>JBDLWN010000030.1:0-12208 GCA_039804225.1 Chloroflexota bacterium | reverse complement strand
CAGGTAGGATAGCGGTGTGGAACTGCCCGCTGTCACCAACGCCCCGTTGCCGCGACGTCGCAGCCTCTTCACGCTCGTGCTCGCACTGCTGCTTGCCGCAGCATGCGGCACTTCAGCCGCGCCGTTGGGGGCGAGCGGAGATCCGACGAGTAGCGCGAGCGCCTCGCCAACAAGTGACCCGAGCAGCCCATTGATCCCCGTTGCTGGATACCGCAGCACCCTCACCGCTCTCACGAGCGGTGGCATTGCGCGTCTGACTGAGGTTGGAGGGAACCTGCCGATCACGAAGCTCGTCCTTATCGCGCCAGAGTCCACCGCCATCCTTGCGGCACTCGGCCTCTCTGCCACCGCTGTTGCCTCTCGCCTCACGCTTGTCGCGGATCGCACGGCCCTCAAGGCGGCACTCGCCGCTGATGAGAAGGCGGCAGGGTTCGTGCGACTCGCCGCCCTTGAGCCTGCGCTGCGCACCCTGACGTGGGAGGGGGCTGCGATCGTTGGTGTCTATCGCGTCGCGTCGCTCGCCGATTGGCCGCTACGCGCTGAACTCCCCGTTGACGCATCGATTCCTGCAGAGTGGCTTGCTGGGCCGCTCGCGTACGATCCGGCAACTGCGTGGACCCTGGCTGCCGGTGGCGACATCTTGCTTGATCGCGGCGTCTCAGCCGATGCGAAGCGCTCACAGCGCGGTGCCGATTCGCTCTTTGACGGCGGCTTTGCCGATATCACGGGAACGACCTGCTGCAGCCAATTCGGTGTGCCTCGCGTTGCCGCGCGCTACGTGAGCGGCGGCGGTGTCAATGGCCTAATGCGCTCACTCTTCCAGAATGCAGACCTCTCTATCGCAAATCTAGAGTCGCCAACGCCAAAAAAGTGGCGACAACACAACTCGGGGACGGTCTTCACAGGCAACCCTGCGCTCCTTCGTGTGCTGAAAGAGGCGGGCATCGATTTCCTCTCGCTAGCAAATAACCACATCGGGGACGGGGGCGTCTCGCGAATCCCCGAAACGATCGCAGCCGTTGCAGCGGCCGGCATGGGCAGCGGGGGTGCTGGTGCCAATCTTGCTGAGGCGCAGCGCCCGTGGCTGACGAACGTCGGCGGCATCACTGTGGGCATCGTTGCTGTTGATCAGGTGAATCCGAGCACCCACGCCCGAGTGAACCGAGCGGGGAGTGCGCCAATCGGCACCCCTCAGCTACGCACCACGATCGCGGCCGCTCGCGCCGCTGGTGCAGACGTTGTGATTGTCTTCCCGCATTGGGGCTTGGAGTTCCAGGCGCAGCCGACCGCCTCACAACGACGATTCGCCAAAGTAGCAATTGAGGCTGGTGCCGACATGATTCTTGGATCACACTCCCACTGGGCAAGTGCCATGGAGGTAATCAACGGCAAGCCAGTCTTCTACTCCATGGGTAACTTTATCTTTGACCAGAACTGGTCTGTGGAAACGTCGCAGGGGCTCGTCATTGAGTCGACCTTTATCGGCTCGCGGCTGGTGAGCACGCGTATGTTGCCGACGGTGATCTTGAAGCAGTCCCAACCAAACTTCGTGGATGTCGCCACAGATGGCGTGCCGATCATGAATCGCGTCTGGAAGGGCTCAAAGGGCCTTCCTCGTTGGTAGTTCGGGCCTCGTTGCCCTAGGAGTCGAGCGCCTCGTTCTTCTCGAGATCCACCACCGCGGTGCGCAGGCCGATCGGCTCGCGCCCCGAGAGCAGCGCCTCAGCGATGGCAAGGTCGGGATCCTCCTCCTCGCCTTCGTCATCGGCGTGAGCACCCGCCCCCTCATGCGCTAGGAGGCGCGTCTCACCCTCCTCAGAAGAGACGCCGACCGCCGCGACCAGGCGGGAATCCAGCGCGGCAGCAAAGTCGTGCTCTCGCTCAAGCTCAGCGGCGATCGCCTCAATCAGGGTCTCCTCGGTGAAGGTTTCAATCACGCGGCTACGGGCAGTTTCAACCATCGCCAAGAACTCGCCGGGGGCAAAGGCCTCGTCGTGGGCGAGGGTTATGCCTATGGCGAGTTCGTCGTCTGCCTCGTGAAGTTCATAGAAGTACACGCCCCGCAGGCTATCACCCCTAGAAGCGCCTCTGCTTGACGCCGATGAGCGGGACGCGGAAACTGGAAACATGAGGACTCTGATCCGCCGACGTACCAGCACCACGCGCGGCGCCCTGATCTTTATCGGCCAAGCCCTGCTCGTGGCGCTCTTGGTGGTGGAGTTTGGGCGAAACCTGATTGGCGTGATTCAGGTGAACACGCGCTTGGCGCAACTGCGCGAAGAGACTGCCGCGCTTCAAGCTCGCGCGGACGCTCTGGCTGCAGAGCGCGTACTGCTAGATGATGCCGCCTTCCTTGAGCTTGTTGCCCGCGGCTACAGCCTCGGTTCGGCAGTGGAGCGCCCATTCGTGCTGGCCGCCGATGCGGCTCCGCTCCCAGAGGATGCTCCAGGCTCTGGCGCTCGCCGGTTCAGCCCTGATGCCCCAACTCGCTCGCCGCTCGACGCCTGGCTTGATCTGCTCCTCGGGAGCTAAGAGAAACTACTTCTTCGGTTCCCCAAAGATCGTCCAGTGCCAGGCCTTCTCTGCTTCGCCAGTGATCTCAATCGCAACGTGCTTGATCTGCGTGTACTCCTCAAAGGAGTAGCGGCTTAGGTCCTTCCCGAATCCTGATTGCTTGAAGCCGCCGTGCGGCATCTCGCTCAGGAAGGGGAGGTGGTCATTGATCAGCACCGCACCGAAGTTCAAGGCCGCCGCCATGCGGTGTGCGCGCGCCACATCACTCGTCCAGCAACTTGCAGCTAATCCGTAGGGCGTATCGTTCGCCAGGGTGATCGCGTCCGCCTCGTCACGGAACGGGAGCGCGACAAGCACTGGGCCGAACACCTCATGCTGCACGATCTCGCTGGACTGCTGGGCGCCGACGATGAGTGTTGGCGCGAAGTAGGCACCCTCGGCCGGTACGCCGCTCGGCTGGGCGCTACCACCAATCACGATCCGCCCTCCTGCGGCAACGGCGCGATCTACGTAGCCAGCCACTCGATCGCGGTGCGTGCGCGAGATGAGCGAGCCAAGATCGGTGGTTGAGTCAAAGGGGTCACCAATACGCACCTGTGCGGTGAGTTCAACAATTCGGGCAACGAGCCGATCGAAGATGTCGCGCTGCGCGTAGAGGCGCGTGGCCGCCGTGCAGTCTTGGCCACCGTTCACGAAGGCGCCTGCCACTGCACCGCGAGCAGCGGCCTCAATATCGGCATCGGCAAAGACCACGAAGGGTGCCTTGCCGCCAAGCTCTAGGTGCAGGCGCTTCAACGTTGGCGCACCTGCGGCCATCAGCTCTCGGCCCGTTGCACTGTCGCCTGTCAGGGCAATGATGTCGATGCGCGGATCAGCGGCGAATTGCGCGCCGATCTCGGCGCCTGGCCCTGTGATGACATTGACGACGCCCGCCGGGAAGCCAACGTCGCGGGCCAACTCTGCCAACCGGATTGCTGTCAGCGGTGTTGCACTGGCCGGCTTCATCACAACGGTGTTGCCTGCGGCCAGCGCGGGCGCCGCCTGCCAGACCGCCATAGCAAGCGGATAGTTCCACGGCGCAATGAGTGCAGCAACGCCGATCGGCTCTCGCCGAATCATGGAGGTGTGGTTGCCGGTGTACTCACCAGCGGCAATCCCTTCGGGGGCGCGCAGGATTCCGGCGAAGTAGCGGAGGTGATCAACAACGGCGGGAATGTCTCCATCGCGGCGAAGCTTTCGTGCGGTGCCGGTCTGCCAGACCTCAAGATCGGCGAAGTGATCAGCCTCGCGCTCTACGGCGTCGGCGAGCGCAAGGAGGAGTCGCGCGCGCTCGGCGGGGAGTGTGGCGCGCCAGCCCCCGGAATCAAATGCGTGTCGAGCGGCAGTGATGGCGGCGTCCACATCGCCGGCCGATGCGTGCGGAATCTCGCCAATCGCCTTGCCATTCGCAGGATGGCGCAGAGTGAAGGTCCGCCCCCCAGTTGCCCCTCGCGAGCTGCCGTCAATTAGCATCGTTGGGGCGAACGGTGGAGCCGCTTGTGGCGCACGGACTGTCATGTGCGAAGGGTAGGCGATACGCCGCGTCGCTGGAAGTGTCGGGCGCGCTAGGATGCACCCATGCCGAGCGATCAGTCACCGAAGGGCGCTGCACTACGACGCACGACTGCGCGTGCCGCCAGCGTGACCACGCCAGCCCCCGCCGCAACCGTGGCTCCAGCCAGCTCAGGCCTCGCCGGCAGCAGCCCATGGGCCTATGCCCCAGCGCCAGAGTCTCGCGAGATCGTCACGATCCGCCAGCGCTACGGCCTCTTCATCGATGGGAAGGAGCGCGCCCCATCGGGCGGCGAGGTCACCATCACCTACAACCCTGCCACCGAGGAGCCCCTCGCCGAGATCGCGAAGGGGACCCCCGCCGATGCCGACCGCGCCATCGAGGCCGCCGACCGCGCCTATCGCAAGGTCTGGTCGAAGCTGCACCCACGCGAGCGGGCCAAGTACCTCTACCGCATCAGCCGCATCCTGCAGGAGCGCAGCCGCGAGTTTGCGGTCACCGAAACGATGGACTCAGGGAAGCCGATCCGCGAGTCGCGCGACGTGGATGTGCCACTCGCCGCCGCGCACTTTTGGTATTACGCCGGCTGGGCGGACAAGCTCGAGTACGCCGTCCCAGGCCGTCGACCGGAGGCCCACGGTGTCGTCGGACAGGTGATCCCGTGGAACTTCCCACTCCTCATGTTGGCGTGGAAGATTGCCCCAGCGCTTGCCGCGGGTAACACCGTAGTTCTGAAGCCTGCCTCAACGACACCGCTCACCGCGCTCCTCTTCGCCGATGTCTGCCGTCAGGCCGAACTCCCTGACGGCGTCGTCAACATCGTCACCGGCCCGGGCAGCACCGGCATGTCCATCGTCACCGACCCGCGCGTCGCGAAGGTCGCCTTCACCGGCAGCACCTCAGTTGGCGTCACGATCGCCAAGGGGATCGCCGGACAGGGGAAGGGCCTTACGCTGGAGCTCGGTGGCAAGGCGGCCAATATCGTGTTTGAAGATGCGGCGCTGGACCAGGCAGTCGAAGGTGTCGTGAACGGCATTTTCTTTAATCAGGGCGAAGTCTGTTGCGCCGGCAGTCGCCTCCTCGTACAAGAGTCCATCGCCGAAGAGTTCCTCGCGCGACTGCGCGATCGAATGTCGATGCTGCGCATCGGTGATCCGATGGATAAGAACACCGACATTGGTGCGATCAACTCCAAGGCACAGATGGAGACGATTGGCGAACTCGTGGCGAGCGGCGTCTCAGAAGGCGCCCAGATCTGGCAGCCCGCCTGCGATCTACCAACGCGGGGCTGGTTCTTCCGCCCAACCCTCTTCACCAACGTGGCGCAGAGCCACCGCATCGCCCGCGAAGAGATCTTCGGGCCAGTACTGGCAACCATCACGTTCCGTACCGTTGCCGAGGCGATCGAGAAGGCGAACAACACAGCCTACGGGCTCTCCGCTGGCATTTGGACAGAGAAGGGGAGCCGCATTCTGCAGGTTGCCAGCGCCATCAAGGCGGGCGTCGTCTGGGCCAATACGTTCAACCGCTTTGATCCAACGGCGCCGTTCGGCGGCTACAAAGAGTCCGGCTATGGACGCGAGGGCGGCATGCAGGGCTTGCACGCCTACTTGAGGAGCTCCTAACCATGGGGAAGAAGTCGAAGCGTGCCGAGAAGCTCAACCTGCCGATGACGATTGAGTCGTCAGAGGGCTCTGAGCGTCTTGAGGTGCGACGCACCGCCAAGCTCTACATCGGCGGCGCGTTCCCACGCAGCGAATCTGGTCGCAGTCGAGAGGTTCAGCTTGCGAAGGGCGGCGTTGCCAACATTGCCGGCGGTTCGCGCAAGGATTTACGCGAAGCGGTTCGTGTCGCGCGCATCGCCGCCGAGCCATGGGCAGCGCGCACCGCAATGGTGCGTGGACAGATTCTCTATCGCGTCGCCGAGCTCATGGAGGGCCGCGCGGCGCAGTTCCGTGATGACCTGATCAACCACGGTGCATCAAAGTCTGACGCCGCAGCAGAGGTCTCAGCCGCCATCGATCGCATGGTCTGGTACGCGGGCTGGCCCGACAAGCTCTCTGCTGTACTAGGCGGTACCAATCCGGTCGCCTCATCGCACTTCGTCTTCACCCTCCCTGAGCCGACCGGTGTCATCGCCACCATCGCACCGGAAGCGTCGCCACTCCTCGGACTTGTGTCGCGACTCGGTGGCATCCTCGCGGGCGGCAATGTGGCGATCGTCCTGGCAAGCGAATCAGCACCACTCCCCGCCGTCACCCTGGCCGAAACACTCGCCGTGAGTGACGTTCCGGCCGGTGTCGTCAACATCATCACGGCACGTCGCGCCGAACTCCTGCCGCACCTAGTACGCCATGCCGATATCGATGGGTATGACCTGTGGGGCTGCCCCGACGAACTTCTCCTTGAGGCAGAGCAGGGTGCGGCCGAGCATGTCGCTCGTGTCGCGCGTCGCCCGCACGGAGTGAGGGATCGCGCCGACGCCTTTGACGGCGAACGCGGAGAACGTATTGACGGCATTACCGCCTTCCTCGAGATGAAGACCGTCTGGCACCCAATCGGCTCGTAGCCGACGCCCCCCCGCGCCACCGCGGCGTGTCAGCCAGTACGCGCTAGTCGAGCGTGAAGTCGTCCGGATCTGCGTAAGCGCCTGTCACCTCTTTTTCGAGCTGCATCAGCAGGTCGTTGACCAGGCTTGATGCACCGAATCGGAAGCGGTCGGGGGTGAGCCAGTCTGGCCCGAGCGTCTCGTGGACCACTACCAAATACTGAATCGCCTCTTTCGCCGTCCGAATGCCACCGGCAGGCTTCATGCCCACCACCTTGCCGGTGCGATTCCAGTGCTCGCGGATCGTTTCCAACATGACGAGCGTTACCGGGAGCGTCGCCGCTGGCGTGACCTTGCCCGTTGAGGTCTTGATGAAGTCGCCGCCCGCTGCGATGGCCAGTGCAGAGGCGCGTCGAACGTCGTCGTACGTGCCGAGTTCGCCCGTCTCGAGAATGACCTTCAGGTGTGCAGGACCGCAGGCCTCTTTCACCGCAACGATCTCATCCCACACTTTGGCGTAATCACCAGCGAGGAAGGCGCCGCGGTCGATCACCATGTCGATCTCGTCGGCACCGGCGGCAACGGCATACTTCGTCTCGGCAATCTTCAGGTCAATCCACGAACGGCCACTAGGGAATGCCGTTGCAACTGCAGCAACCTTGACGCTGCTCCCCTTGAGTGCCTCTTTCGCCACACCGACCAGGTCGGGGTAGCAGCAGAGCGCCGCGACCGAGGGCATCGACGCGTCGCCAGGGAGCGGGCGCATCGCCTTCGTTGCCAGCTGGCGAATCTTGCCCGGCGTATCTTTCCCTTCGAGGGTGGTGATGTCACACATGCTCAGGGCCAGGCGGAGTGCCCACACCTTGGAGGACTTCTTGATGGAGCGCGTCTTCAGGGTGGCGACGCGCTCCTCAATGCCAATTCTGTCGACCGGGGTCGCATCGCGGAGCCAGGCCCCGAGCGCTCGTGAATCTGTCGCAACTGGCAGTGATGAGGTCATACGGGGGAGTATCCTCTCTCTCGCGTTGTTGCGCACGCGGGTGCGCAGCCTGCGAAACGGTGCGAAGGGAGGCGAACAATGGAGTTCCAGCGTGCCGATGATGCTCGTCGCCTCTTCTTTGAGATGCCGAAGCCTGAGCTCCATCTCCATCTCGATGGCTCACTGGATCCCGCCTTGGCACTCGAACTTGCCGCCACGCGGAACGTTGATGCCCCGCGGGATTGGGCAGGGATGCGCGCCGCGCTGGTCGCCCCAGAGCGTTGCGCCGATCAGGCCGACCTTTTGCGCGCATTCGACCTGCCGATCGCTCTCCTGCAAGATGCCGAGGCGCTCGATCGTGCCGCCGAGCAGTTGGTGCGCGTCAAGGCGGCAGAGAACGTTGCCTACCTTGAGATTCGCTGGGGACCACACCTCCACACTGCAAAGGGGCTGACGCAATCGCAAGTCATCGCCGCCGTTGCGGCGGGGGCGCGTCGCGCAGCTGCGGCCGCCAACGTTGAGGTGCGCCTCATCATCACCGCCCTCCGCTCTCATTCACTGGAAGAGAATCGCAACCTCGCAATAGCCGCAGTCGCCGCCCAAGACCTTGGCGTTGTGGCCTTCGATCTCGCCGGTCGTGAGGCAGCCTTCCCTGACCCGCTCACATTCAAAGAGTCGTTCGACATCGCGCGCAACGGCGGACTCGCGATCACGCTCCATGCAGGGGAGTGGGGCGGCGCTGCGCAAGTGCGCCGTGCCCTTGAGGTGCAGCCGGCGCGGATCGCGCATGGTGGGGTTGCGGTCGATGACCCATCGCTCTGTGCTGAGCTCGCGGCGCGCAACGTTTCGCTGGATCTCTGTCCGACCAGCAACACACAGGCCGCCATCGTCGCGGGCTATGGCGATTTCCCAATCGCCGAGCTCCGCCGTCGCGGTGTGCCGATTACCCTTAATACCGATGACTTGGTGGTGAGTGACATCACCCTCTCTGAGGAATACCTCAACGTGCACCGCCGCCTCGGCATCCCCGTCTCGGGCCTGATTGAACTTGCGCGAGCCGGGTACGACTACTCCTTTGCTGACCAGGGAACCAAAGTTCGCCTCAGGAACGCCCTCGAATCCTGGCTGGAACGGCGGGGCGTGTAACAGAGCCGCAACCATCCCCCGCTACCGAATTGCAATGCGGGCGCATGTCCCGCCGTTATGAGGCACAATGCCGCCACGGTCAGCGAATGGCTGGCCCGCTCGTCGCCGTCGGCGTCTGAGCAAAAGAAATTAGCGGAGGGCTACATACAGATGAAGACGCGAATGTTCGCGCTCCTCACCGTTCTCGCTCTTCTCGCCGCAGCGTGTGGTGGCTCGACGGCTTCGCCGTCAGCTTCTGCCGATGCCGGGAAGTCCGAGTACAAGGCATGCCTCTCGTTGGACACGGGTGGACCTGCCGACAAGAACTTCAACCAGTCAGCATACGAGGGCCTTCAGGCGCTCGAGGCTGAAGGGTTCCAGACGGCATACACGACAGCTGTTGATGACTCGTCGTACGCGCCGAACATTCAGCAGTTGATTGACCAGAACTGCAACACCGTGATCGCGGTTGGCTACAACCAGGGCACCGCCCTGCAGGCAGCCGCCCTGGACCCAGCCAATGCCGACATTGCATTCGGCTGGGTGGACGCAACTTGGGCACTTGAGGATGGCACGATTCCGGCGAACTTCACCGGTATCGACTTCCAGATTGACGAAGCTTCGATGCTCGCCGCCTACTTGGCAGCTGGCATCTCGTCAACCAAGGTCATCGCGACCTACGGTGGAGCACCGTACCCTGGCGTAACCAAGTTCATGGATGGCTGGGTCGCCGGCGCCAAGTACTACGCCGACAAGAAGGGCGTTGCAATTGATGTCTTGGGCTGGGATCCAGCGACTGACAGCGGTACGTTTAACCCAAGCACCGCGCCGTTCAACGACGTGGTCTTTGGTAAGACGACTGCAGAGGCTTTCATGGGCCAGAACGCCGACGTTGTGCACGCAGTTGCGGGCACCACGGGCAACGGCACCTATCAGGCAATGATGGATGCAGGTAAGTACTCGGTCGGTGTGGACCTTGACCAGTGCGTCAGCCTTCCTGAGTATTGTGGGACGCTCCTGACCTCAGCACAGAAGAACATCGGTGCTGCAGTGATCACGGCAGTGAACGACAACTACGCAGGTAAGATGGGTGGCACCAACTACATCGGGACGCTCGAGAATGGTGGCGTACAGATCTCCACTCTTGAGCGATCCGAAGAGGCCTGGAAGGCAACCTTTGGTTCGCTCGTCACTGCTGAGCTCAAGGCAGAGGTCGAAGCCCTTAAGGCCGCGATCATTGACGGCTCGGTTGTTGTCCTGGAGTGGGCAAACAAGTAAGTACTTCTCCGTCGCTTCGGCGATGAAGTAGTCGCTCTCCGCCCGGATGCCTCGGCATTCGGGCGGAAGAGTATCTCTAGCAAAGCATGGGGCAGAGTAGGGAGGGTTTGCATCGCATGAGGCTTGAACTGCAGAAGATTACGAAGCAGTTCCCTGGCGTTCTGGCGAACGATCGCATCTCTATCTCTGTTGATAAGGGCCAGGTCCTCGGCCTTCTTGGTGAGAACGGCGCAGGGAAGACCACCCTCATGAACATCCTCTCGGGCCTCTATCGGCCTGACTCTGGCAAAATTCTAATTGATGGCAAGGAGCGCATCTTCCGCGATCCTGCCCAGGCCATTGATGCGGGCATCGGTATGGTGCACCAGCACTTCATGCTCGTACCAGTTTTTGACGTCACCGAATCCGTCGTGCTAGGCAATGAGCCAACCAAAGGCCCTCTCGGCAGCTTCGATCGAGCAACCGCGCGTGCGCAAGTTGTAGAGCTCTCAAAGAAGCATGGCCTTCACGTCAACCCGGACGCAAAGATTGAATCGCTTCCCGTGGGTGTTCGTCAGCGTGTGGAGATCCTAAAGGCGCTGTATCGCAAGAGCGACATCCTCGTACTCGATGAGCCTTCCGCCGTGCTCACTCCTCAAGAGACCGAAGAGCTCTTCGAGATCATTCGTGGCCTAGCAAAGGGCGGCACCTCTGTAATCTTTATCACTCACAAACTGAACGAAGTTATCGCCGTCGCCGACAAAATCACTGTTCTGCGCCGTGGCGCCGTTGCAGGTGAAACCATCCCGAAGAAGGCCACCGCCGCGAAGCTTGCAGAGATGATGGTCGGACGCGAGGTACAGCTCACCGTAAGCCGTTCAAAGTCAAAGGTTGCGGAGCCAATCCTGCAGGTGAAGGGCCTGAACGTTCTTAACGACGCAGGTGGTCTCGCCGTGAACAACGCAACCTTTGAGGTTCGAAGCGGCGAGATCCTCGCCGTTGCGGGAGTGCAAGGGAATGGCCAGACCGAGCTCGTAGAGGCACTGACCGGCCTACGTCTCGTTGACTCAGGGACTGTTGTCCTTGAAAAGAAGCCACTGCATGCAGGTTCGCCGCGTGAAATTGCGATGGCAGGCGTTGCACACATTCCTGAAGATCGCAACCGCGACGGCATGGTCAAAGGTATGACTATTGCGGAGAATTACATCTTGAATACGTATCACCTTCCGCAGTACAGCAGGAATGGCTTGCTGAACCGCAAGGCGATTGCCGCAGCAACGGAGCAAGCGGTGAAAGACTTTGACATTCGCACCCCATCAATTACCACAGACATCGCGTCGCTCTCCGGAGGCAATCAGCAGAAGGTGATCGTGGCCCGGGAGTTCAGTCGCAATGTTCGACTGGTAATCGCTGCACAGCCAACGCGAGGATTGGACGTTGGCTCGATCGAATATATCCACCGCCGAATAGTTGAGCAGCGCGATGCGGGAGCGGCCGTGTTGATTGTAAGTACAGAGCTTGATGAAGTTTTGGCTCTCGGCGATCGTGTCGCCGTCATGTACGAGGGTCGGATTGTAGGCATTTTGGACGCCAAAGAGGCGACACGTGAGCGGGTCGGTCTCCTCATGGGAGGTATCACCAAGTGAACGCCTTAAAGAGGTTCGGTGCGAAGATTCGCGTTCCAGCTCTATCGATCTCCGTCGCGCTGCTCGTTGGCGCGATCTTCATCATCTTCACCGACATTGAAGTACTCGGCGGCCTACTGTCAGATCCGATTGGGGCGCTCAGTCTTGGCATTGGCCGAGCAGCGACCGCTTACAGTGCCCTCTTCCGTGGAGCATTCGGCGATCCGGACAATATCGCCAAGGCTCTTGCGTCAAATGGAGACATTAAACTCTGGTCGCGCGCGCTTCGCCCGCTCGTTGAGAGTGTGGTGGCTTCCGTACCGTTGATTTTCGTCGGACTTGGGGTTTCCGTCGCGTTCCGCACCGGCATCTTCAATATTGGTGGTGCTGGTCAGTACACGATGGGGGCCGTGGGTGGCACCATTGCCGCCTTGGTGTTCGGTGCGGGTGTTACGCCTGGCCCAATCGCGATCCTCCTTGTAATGATCTTCGGAATTATTGGAGGAGCAGCCTGGGCGTTCCTTCCTGGCTACCTGAAGGCTCGCGTTGGCGCGAGTGAGGTGATCACCACGATCATGCTCAACTTCATTGCTGGGCAGTTCGTCTTC
>JBDLWN010000029.1:0-2745 GCA_039804225.1 Chloroflexota bacterium | reverse complement strand
CTCCGCTAGGGAATACGGCAGCAACCAGTCCGAACTTGTGCAAGGTCACAAGGTTCTCGTCCGCCATTACCCCTAAAATCGCGGTTCCGAGCGGTTAGACTCCCCGACAACGGCACCCCTTGGCCTTCAGCGCCTCGGAACCTGTGCCGCAGGCACAAGTTTCGGGCGCCTTGAGTCCGGATCAAGCCAGGAGCGGAGGAGATCATGGCGGAGGGGAGCGGCAAGTCCACCACGGGGCGCAGCGACGCGGAGGTGCGCGACGCGATGAGCCTGGTCGCGAAGGCGGAGAAGGCGGGCATCAAGACGGTGCAGCTGCAGTTCGTGGATATCCACGGCACCGTCAAGAGCGTGCAGATCCCTATCCATCAGATGCCCGCCTCCATCAAGCACGGCTCCTGGTTCGACGGCTCCTCTGTTGAGGGGTTCACGCGTATCGCCGAATCCGATCAGCTGCTGCGCGCAGACATGAGCACCTGGCGCGTCTTGCCGTGGGCACCGGCCGAGAGCGGCGCCGGAACCGCGCGCGTCATCTGCGACGTGGTGCTGCCATCAGGTGAACCGTTCGCCGGCGATCCGCGCGGCGTCTTGCGCCGCCAGGTGGAGCGCGCCGCGAAACTCGGCTACAAGGTCAACATGGGTCCAGAGTTGGAGTTCTTCCTCTTCGAAGTGAACGAGAAGGGGAAGCCAACGAACACGCCGCACGACAGCGCGAGCTACTTCGATTTCAGCGGCGATCAAGGGATTGAGATTCGCCAGGACATGGTCGATGCGCTTGAGCTGCTCGGTATCAAGATTGAGACGGCGCATCATGAGGTTGCTCCAGGGCAACACGAGATTGACTTTGAGTACTCAGATGCGCTGAGCACCGCAGATAACGCCACAACGTTCAAGTACGCGCTAAAGGAGATAGCAAAGCAGCACGGACTGTATGCCAGCTTCATGCCGAAGCCCATCTACGGCATCAACGGTTCCGGCATGCACGTGCACCAGAGCCTTGCATCACTGAAGAGCGGCAAGAACGTCTTCTACGATGCCAAGGACAAGTACGGCCTCAGCGAGATCGGCAAGCAGTACATGGCCGGCGTGTTGAAGCACGCGCGTTCCATGATTGCGGTGCTGGCGCCAACGGTGAACTCATACAAGCGACTCGTCCCTGGATATGAAGCGCCAACGTATCTGGTCTGGGGTCGTCGCAACCGCTCGGCGTTGATCCGCGTGCCGATGATCTCTTCTGGCCGCTCGGTGGAGGCGACGCGCATGGAGCTGCGTTGCCCTGACCCATCCGCAAATCCGTACCTTGCATTTGCGGTGATGATCGCCGCCGGCCTGGACGGCATCGAGAAGAAGTTGACGCTGCCGGATCCGGTGGAGGAGTCGCTGTACGAGATGGACGCGGTGCGCGTGGCCCAGCACGGCATCCGCGAACTCCCGGGCAGCCTGGAAGAGGCGATCAGTGAGCTGAAGGCCGACCCCGTGGTGACGGGCGCCCTCGGCGATCACGTCCTCACTCACTTCCTGGACGCCAAGCAGGCCGAGTGGGACGCCTACCGCACCCACGTCTCCGACTGGGAGTTGCAGCGCTATCTGGAGCAGTACTAGTGGCGAGCCCAAAGCCGCCGGCCAGGCTGGCCAAGCCGGCGCGCCTCAAATTCAAGCTTGAGTTGAGCTGCGCCTGCAAGCCGCCGATCTGCCCGCACGCCGGACCCGGTGTCGCCAAGCTGCTCGAAGCCGCCTACGCCAAGGGGCGCGCCGACGGCATGAATGACGCCGTGCAGGGGATCGCCAAGGCGGCGGCAAAGAACGGCGTGAGGGTGGAGGTCGAGCGGCGTTCAGTGCCGAAGGAGGCGGTACGAGTGCGCCAACGCGGGAGTCGAAGGACGCAGTAGCGTCGTCTCCTGTCGCATCCCGAGTAATTGATGCATACTGCCGCGAGTGCGTCGTGGACTCTCCGCGAGTAGCTTCTGGGAGTGAGGGGTAGTGTGAACATGATTCGCATCAATCGACTGGCTCTCGTCGCGCTGCTCGTTGCGACGCTGGCTCCCGTAGCGAACACCCGAGCAGTCGATTGGATTTTCGAAGGGACCACTCGCTACGTGGCGATCGGCGTGGTCGCCGACCCTGCGGATACGGGTTGTGATCATCCTCAGTTCAGCACACTGGATTTCGGTGGCGATCATGACGACACCATCCAGGCCGCGATCAACGCTTCGTCAGATGGCGACACGATACACATCTGCGCGGGAACATGGACGCTGGTGGAATCTCCCGCGAATCGTGATGCGCGCGGTCAAACTGCCGACCTCCTCAATACGAACTCAAAGAACTTGAATTTCGAAGGGGAGGGTCGTGACATCACGATCCTTGATGCGGATCCGTTTGATGACGAAGACTTCTATCGCATCATCAGCAGCGCTGATGATGAAGGCATGAATTGGGAACCACTCTCCTTCGCCGACATGACCCTCAAAGACGGGTACATCAACTGGCACGGGGGAGCGGTTGCTGCGGCTGGCGTTCGTTGCGAGCGCGTTGATTTCGAGAACAACGAGACGAACCCGGTGGTAGCCGCTGACGGCAGGGGCGGCGCGATCTATTCCGAAGGGGACGTCTATGTGGACGACTGCGGCTTTTACGCAAATCTTGCCGAAGCCCACGGTGGAGCGGTTGCGGTGGTCAACGGCGACGTGGAGATCCTCAACGGCAGCGTGTTCGAAGACAACAGCGCCGGCGACGCCGCTGGTGCTG
>JBDLWN010000028.1:0-3643 GCA_039804225.1 Chloroflexota bacterium | reverse complement strand
ACCTGCACCGCGCTGGGATGGAAAGGAGCGACTCAATGTGCTCCTCGTCGGCATTGATCAACGTGGCGACAGCACCTCCTTCAACACCGATACCCTGATCGTCGCGAGCGTTGACCCAGTGAACGGAACGGTCACGATGTTCAGCATCCCGCGGGACACCGTTGATTTTCCTGTCCCCGCGAGCGCCCAGCGCCTCTACGGAGCCACGTACGGTAACAAGATCAATTCGTACTACGCAGCAGCGGCTCGCAATCCCAACGTATTCCCTGACGGCCCTATGCCTGCCCTCCGCGAGATGCTGGGCAACTTCTATGGCATGACGATTGATTACTCACTAATGGTGAACTTTACTGGCTTCCAAGAGATTGTTGATGCCCTAGATGGAGTGCGTATCACCGCGAGGAACCCGGTAACCGATGATTCGTACCCCATTGGTGGTGGCAAATACGCGCGCATCCATGTTCTGGCTGGTGTGCACGCGATGGATGGTGCAGAGGCGCTGATCTTTGCCCGATCACGACATGGCAGCTCTGACTTTGATCGCGCCGCGCGCCAACAGCAGGTGATCTCTGCAATTCGAGCCCAGAGTGATATGGCGGCAATCACACGAAATCTCCCATCACTTGCGGCAGCTCTCAAGGACTCGCTTAAGAGCGACTTCCCCCAGCAGGATCTCCCGCTCCTCTTGGATCTCATCGCTCAGATTGATGCTGGGAGCATTCGCAGCCTCGTCTTTACGCCGCCGATCTATCAAACGGTCGGTTCTGATAGTCGCGGGTACATCATCACTCCTGACGTGGCGAAGATCCGGGCCGCAGTGCAGCAGGCCTTCAGTGCTCAGCCGACCAAAGAGGAGCGTGAGGCTGACGCTATCGCTAGGGAGGCGGTGCGCATCTGGGTGCTCAACGGTACTGGAAGAAAGGGTGAAGCTGGAGTTCTCGCGGCGGCGCTCAGCCGTGCCGGTCTTGATGCCTCAGCGCCAACGACCATCACTCCAGGTGAGATCGGTCTCCTTAAGACGCGATTCATCGTCTTCAACGGGGCCGAGCAGCGGATGCCAGTCTCCCTCGCGTTGCTTGAGCGCCTCCTCGGCATGAAGGCAACGCTCATCGATGACGCCTCCGTAACGGTTGATGTTGAGATCATTACTGGCGCCGACGTACCGACCATCACCCCCTAGAGGTTGATTGAACTTAGTAGATCGGGGTAAGCCAGTGCCGATAGGCGGGTACCTTGCCCCGCACGGCGTCAAAGTAGCGGCTTTGAATTCTCGTCGTTAGTTCGCCAATCTTCCCGGTCCCGATGGCACGGTGATCAACTTCAATCACTGGCGACACCTGTGCGCCCGTCCCCACAAGGAAGATCTCGTCAGAGACGTAGAGCTCACTCCGGTCAATCTGACGCTCCACCACTGGGATACCGAGCTCTGCAGCAATCTCGATGATGCCGGCTCGAGTGATCCCCTCTAGGATGTCGTCGTTCACGCCTGGGGTAACGAGCCTTCCGCCACGCACCATGAAGAGGTTCTCGGCTGAGCCTTCGGAAACCTTCCCCGCCTCGGTGAGCACGATTGCTTCATCAAAACCGTTCAATCCAGCCTCACTCTTGGAGAAAGCACTGTTCACGTAGTTGCCCGCAACCTTTGCTCGCGCCGGAATTGCAAGGTCAGAGGTACGGCGCGTGGCCACAGTCGCACAACGGATCCCTGTCGCGGTATCAATGTAGTCGCCAAATGGGACAGAGATGACGTAGAGGTCATTTTCGAGGCCGTGAAGCTTTACCCCAATCGCCTTGGTGCTCTTGTAGACGCTTGGGCGAATGTACACGTCCTCTTTAAAGGCGTTCCGCTTCAGCAGCTCGATAACGATCGCTTTGACCGCCTCAACCTCTGGGAGCGGATCCATGAGCATGATCTTGCAGGAGGAGCGCAGGCGCTCAAGGTGCTCGGTGACTTTCAGCGCATAGAGCTGCTGCTCGTCCGCGTTCCAGTAGGCACGAATCCCTTCAAAGGTTGCGGTGCCGTATAGGAACGCGTGCGTCATGACGCTCACCTTCGCATCGGCCAACGGTCGGAAGTCGCCCTCTAGATAGGCGGTGATCCCGTCGTACTCGTGGCCCGTGCTCTTCGCCATTATGCGCGCCTCTACCGGGCCTAGCCCTGGTGCTGCGGTGCGTATGGCAAGAGCGCCATCTGCCGGGCGCGCTTGAGCGCTGCAGTCACTTCACGTTGGTGCTGCGCGCAGGTGCCCGTCTTGCGACGTGGCTCGATCTTGGCGCGGTCCGAGAGGTAACGGCGGAGACGGTTGATCTCCTTATAGTCGATGTATCCCTGCTTGTCGCTGCAGAACGAGCAGACGCGGCGACGTCGCCCTGCGCCGAACTTGTCATCACGCTTCTTGAATCGCTTTGGTGCCTCAGGCATGGTGTGCTCCTCTCAATTCGCTGTTGTTGGGATTAGAACGGTAGGTCGTCAAGATCACTTGGCGCCGATTGGGAGCTCTCTTCTGGAGCGCCCTGGCTCGATGCAGACGATCGAGGCGCCCGTGGCGCGTTCGGATCGGCGTCTGGATTTCGATCGACGATCACGACTTCGCTGGCAAGGATATCGAGCGCTACGCGCTTCTCTCCCTCTTTCGAGTCGTACAGGTCAACCTGCAGCCGGCCCTCGGCGTAGACCTTGCGACCCTTGCGGAGCCACTCAGCCAGCTTCACCGATCGCTCACCAAACATGATGACGCGATACCAGGTCGTCTTATCTTCCCAGTCGCCGCCCGCAGCCTTGCGGCGCTCATTGGTAGCAACACGCATCTCAAGACGCGGCTTCCCATCGGCGGTGTACTTCAGCTCTGGGTCGGCACCAAGGTTCCCGATGATGCTGATCTTTGCGAACGACATTGACTACTCTCCGTCAGCTGCAGCGGCTGCTGCAGCGGCGGCGGCAATTTCACCTTCGGTGTCATCGGCGTCAAGCTCGAGTCTCGCCGGTGTGCCACCGTCAAGATTGAAGTCGCGAAGTGCGGCAGCGCCCTTGCGCTCGTCACGGATCACCAGGTGGCGAAGCACCTCTTCGGTGATCAGGAGCACGCGCTCAATTTCGGCGATTGCCGATGCGGCAACCTCGAACACGTAGATCTGATAGACGCCGTCCTTGGCGTGATCGATCTCATAGGCCATGCGGCGGCGGCCCCAGGCCACGTCCTTAAGAATTGTTCCACCCTGCTCGGTAATGGAGCGGGTGGTGCGCTCGAAGATCGCCTTCGTGCGCTCTTCCGTCACGTCGGGACGGAGAATTAACATGAGCTCATAGCGGCGCATTGGCCACTCCTTCCTATGGATTCGCCCCGGTGCGCCCTACGCAACTTGCGTAGTGGGCCGGAGCCGAAAGGCAGACGTGAGTGTAGCAGGGGGTGCGGGTGGCTTCAACGGTGGGAGTATGGAGGCGACGGCCGGATTCGAACCGGCGAATAGGGGTTTTGCAGACCCCCCCCTTAGACCACTTGGGTACGTCGCCCTGTTGCGTGTTGGCTGCCCCTCGAGGATTCGAACCTCGGTTCACGGATCCAAAGTCCGCTGTCCTACCACTAGACGAAGGGGCAACGACCCCTCGAGTCCCCAAAGGAGGGAGTGGAGCGGAAGACGGGAC
>JBDLWN010000027.1:0-6502 GCA_039804225.1 Chloroflexota bacterium | reverse complement strand
ATTGCCGAGATCCGTCGACGAGAGGTGCTCCTAGCGGAGCGGAAGAGGAGTGAAGAGTGAGCGTGGCAATTGACCCGGTCTGCGGCATGGAGGTGACGATCGCCCCTGACGCCCTCACCACCTCGATCGAAGTCGCGGGGCTCGCCGTCGCCGGCCAGGCTGACCGCCACCGTGGAGCACTCGACGTGAGCGCCCCTGGTCAGGAGCGCTTTTACTTCTGCGGGCGCGGCTGCCTCCTCGACTTCCAGGACGACCCGAGCCCCTTCCTAGACGCGGGGTACCAGCCTTCGGGGATGTAGGGCAAGTCGGGCGGGAAGTGGTACCTTCTCGCGCACAGGTCCCCACCAGGGGGTAAGAGAGAGGAGCGCACACATGGCCTACGTGATTGCAGAACCGTGCATTGATGTACTTGACCAGTCGTGTGTCGCCGTCTGTCCCGTGGACTGCATCCACTTCGAAGAGGGGAGTGACCGCAAACTCTTCATCGACCCTGATGAGTGCATCGACTGCGGCGCCTGCGAGCCAGAGTGCCCAGTGAATTCGATCTTCCCGGCCGAGTCGGTACCGGCGCAGTGGTCTGGTTACATTCAGATCGACGCCGATTGGTACAAGGACAAGGCTAGCGCACGAAGCGCCGTCGACGCCGCCAAGCCGCGCTGAGGCGGGCGCCTTGAGCGCCGTCGCACCCTTCTCGTGCTCCTGGTGCGGTCTCCCCGTCTCTGCGACAACGCTCGAAGACCTCTCGGCATGGACACTTCTCTGCCCCGCTTGCCTTGAACGCGCACCCGCCCAGCCATATCTCAAAGCAAAACTAAAAGAGGGCTTGCGCCGCCGGGCCGAAGGTGCGCAGCCACCGGTTGGCATTCCACTTGCACCAACGCCAGTAACGCACGCGACGACTGGTGCGCCAGAGGTTGGTGCGAGCGGCGTACCAGCGCGACTTGGACTCCTGCCGCCACCACAACACCCTGACGAACTGGAGGCCTGGTACTTGAATCGCGCGCCATACGATCGCGGACCGCTTGGTGGCGCCACGTGGCAGGGGGAACTTGATCGCGCGGTGCTCTGGCTCGATGCACTTCCCTATGAGGGTCGCATCGTGGAGCTCGGTGCAGGGATCGGATTCTGGACGGTGTTGCTCGCATCGCGCGGTGATACGAGTGCCTACGATGCCCGCGAGGATCGCCTAGAACGTGCGCGTCGACGACTGATCGCCCACGGCCTCACGGCACATCTGCATCCGCGCGCGATTGACGCGGGCCCCGAAGGGGCTCCCGCCGGGCTTGTCGTGGTCCCGTTCGTCTTAAGCCAACTTGCCGCGGAACCGCGGGCACGCATGATTGATGTGGCGCATGCGTGGCTCGCGCCTGGTGGACGTATTGCGGTGATTGATCTCGCCCCGCCGAACTTTGACCCAGCCACTCTGGAGCAGGCGGCGGGGGAGATGCTCGGCGCCCGCTTCACCGAACGCCGCGCCGAGGTGCTCGGGCGACACCTCGTACTGATCGAGGCGACCGCGCGCTAACGACTGTTATGGGAAGAGGGTGTGCGAATCGAGGATTCGGTTCAGCAGCTCGGGGAGCGAGTCCTTCAAGAGTCCTGCTGGTCGAACCTGCACGCCGCTGCCAATTGTGACGCCCAAGATAGGATCGTCGTTATTAGTTCCAGCAGGAATCTCAAGATCGGCCGCCGCGGCGAGTAGGGCCATCTGATCGGCGGGGAGTTTAATCTTCTCGATAAGCTGCCCGTGCGTCATGATGCTCCTCCCGTCGGCGTAGATCAGCGCACTCTCCTCGTAGCCGTTTGACCAACTTCGGGTGACTGCATACGCCGGGGTCCCAGTCGGCTCGGTGCTTGAGCTGCACGCGCCGAAGGTGGCGGACATTGCGATGAGTAGGAGCAGCACAGTACATCGCTTCATCGTACGATTATACCCGCGGGCAAATGTATGAAGGAGAAACATATGGCAGCGCAGCGTTCCGGAGTAGAAGAGCTTCATATTCTAGAGGCGCAACTTGAACGCATGCGCGGCATGCTCGGCGCGTACTCAAGTCTCTTCTTTCGACAGATCACGATCTGGGGTGTCGTGAGCCTACTCCTCCTTGCCCTCTCCGGTCTCAGCACGGGCGCACCTGTTGCTGTGCTGCTGCTCTTTGTTGTTCCATTCGCTTTTCTCGAGGCGGGCTACACCTTTTACTACACGGTGTTCGCGCGACGTCACGCCGAGTTTCTTGAGCGCGCCATCAATGCGCGACTCGGTCGCGACGTGCTCGCCGCGCATCGCCTCGAGGCTGCCTACTTCTACGAACCCGATGCGCCGAAGCTCTCATTCCTTTCATTCGGTCGCCTGAGTGGATACGGCAGCGCCATGACCATTGGCTACTCCGTTGCGGCACTGCTCCTCTGGGGGGCAGGGTTCGACGAGGCGCTCACCCAGGTGGCGGCTGGTGGCATGCACGTGGGCGTGCTCGTTGCAGGGGTGGTCTGGACCCTCGGCGTCACCCTCTATCTGCTCTGGCACTTCCTCTCCCGCCGTGACGAGGAGCGCCTCCTGGCCGCCCTACGGGTCGCCTACCCAGATGCGGTAGGCTCGCGTGGACGCGCCCGGTCTGGGCGCTAACCGACCCACGGGCAGAGGAGTTCGAGCGACGTGACCACCCCCAGTTCGGGATCGCAGCACGGTTCAGTCACCGAACTTGATCGCGTCACAATTCGCTTCGCCGGGGACTCTGGTGACGGGATGCAGCTGACTGGATCGCAGTTCACCGCCACCACCGCACTCTTCGGCAATGACGTCTCGACCCTTCCCGATTACCCCGCCGAGATTCGCGCGCCAGCTGGCTCACTCCCAGGTGTCTCAGGATTCCAGATCAGCTTCTCGAGCGGCGACATTCACACGCCAGGCGATCGCCCTGACGTGCTCGTCGCCATGAACCCGGCAGCGCTCAAGGTGAACCTAGGCGATTTGGTGCCAGGCGGCGCGATCATCGTGAATACCGACGCCTTCAACGACATCAACCTGCGCAAGGCGGGCTTCGCCGAAGACCCGCTGAAGAACCAGAGTCTGCAGGGCTACAACCTCTATGAGATTCCGATGTCGACAATGGTTGCTGGCGCATGTGAGGGGTTGGGCCTGAGCAGCAAGCAGGTTGAGCTGACGAAGAACTTCTTCGCTCTCGGTGTGATGTTCTGGCTCTACGAGCGCTCAATGGCTGGCACCGAGAAGTGGATCGCCGAGAAGTTTGCTGGCAAGGATGCAATCGCCGAAGCGAATCGTCGCGCGTTGCATGCTGGCTACGCTTTCGGTGAGACGACCGAAATCTTCCACACGCACTATCGCGTTGCTGCGGCGCACCTACCACCTGGCACGTATCGCAACATCACTGGCAACGAGGCAACCGCCCTCGGCTTCGTGATGGCCTCAAAACTCGCTGAGCGCGACCTCTTCCTGGCGAGCTATCCGATCACGCCTGCGTCGGACATCCTGCATCAGCTCTCCTCGTACAAGCATCTTGGCATCAAGACGGTGCAGTCCGAAGATGAGATCGCGGCGATCGGTGCTGCAGTGGGCGCGGCCTACGGCGGCGCCATGGGCATGACCACCACCTCTGGCCCAGGCATGGCACTGAAAGCCGAAATGCTCGGCCTCGCCGTCATGGTTGAGTTGCCACTCGTCGTCGTTGATGTGCAGCGCGCCGGCCCGTCGACTGGCATGCCCACCAAGACCGAGCAGGGCGACCTTCTAATGAGCATGTTCGGCCGCAACTCCGATTCACCGATTCCTGTGATCGCGCCAGCAACGCCGGCCGAGTGCTTCACAATGGCGATCGAGGCGTGGCGCATCGCGCTGCATCACATGACTCCAGTTGTCTTCTTGAGCGATGCCTTCCTGGCAACTGGCGCCGAGCCGTGGAGCATTCCGAACGTTGCCGATCTTCCTTCCATCAAGGTTGAGAACGCGCCTGCCTCAGAGAAGGCAGGATTCCGCCCGTATCAGCGCGACCCCGAGACGCTGGCGCGCCCCTGGGCGATTCCAGGAACCCCAGGCTTAGAGCACCGCATCGGCGGTCTCGAGAAGCTCGATGAGTTGGGCACCGTGAGCTACGACCCTGATAACCATCACCGCATGAACCTGCTCCGCGCCGAGAAGGTGGCGCGCGTCGCCCGCGACATTCCGCCAACTGAGATCTACGGCGAGGCCACGGGCGACCTGCTCATCTTGGGCTGGGGCTCCACCTACGGATCAATTCGTTCGGCGGTGGAGCGCCTGCAGTCGCGCGGCAAGCGCGTCAGCCACGCCCACCTGCGCTACTTGAATCCACTCCCAACCGATCTCGGCGAGATGCTGAAGAACTTCAAGCACGTACTAATGCCCGAGCTCAACGCCGGCCAGTTGCGCATGCTGATTCGCGCCAAGTACTTAGTTGATGCTGTGGGCTTCAACCTGGTTCGTGGCAAGCCGTTCCAGATCGGTGAGATCGAGGCGAAGGCCGAGTCGCTGCTCGGCGAGAGTGTGGAGGCCGCGAAGTGACCCAGTCTGAACTCCCAGTCCTGACAAAGAAGGATTTCGAGTCCGACCAGGATGTGCGCTGGTGCCCAGGGTGCGGCGACTATTCGATCTTGGCGCAGACCCAGAAGACGATGCCCAACTTCGGCGTCGTTAAGGAGAAGATCGTCTTCATCTCCGGGATCGGCTGCTCGGGTCGCCTCCCGTACTACATGAACACCTACGGCTTCCACACGATCCATGGTCGTGCGGCGACGATTGCCACGGGGCTCAAGGCGGCGCGACCTGACTTGATGGTCTGGGTAATCACCGGCGACGGCGACGCCCTCTCGATCGGTGGCAACCACCTGATTCACGCAATGCGCCGCAACGTCGATATGAAGATGATCATGTTCAACAACCGCATCTACGGCCTCACCAAGGGGCAGGCCTCGCCAACCTCGCCGATTGGCAAGAAGACGAAGTCCACTCCGCTCGGCACCATCGAAACGCCGATCATTCCGCTGAACCTTGTCGCTGCCGCCGAAGCGAGCTTCATCGCGCGATCGGTCGATACGCACTCCGAACACCTGCAAGAGATGATGCAGCGCGCCGGCGAGCACTCGGGCGCAGCCTTCCTCGAAGTGCTGCAGAACTGCAACATCTTCAACGATGGCGCCTGGCGTGACTTCACCGACAAGTCGGTGAAAGAGGACCGCATGCTGGTGCTGAAGCACGGCGAGCCGATGATCTTCGGCGCTGAGAAGAACAAGGGGATCCGCCTCAACGGCTTGCAGCCTGAGGTCGTGACGATCGGCGAGAACGGCGTCAGTCTTGCCGACCTCTGGGTGCACGATGAGACCGACCCTGATGCCACGCGCACGCAGATCTTGAGCCGCATGTGGTGGCCTGACTTCCCCGTGCCGGTCGGCGTCTTCCGTCGCGTGCCGCGCCCAACCCACGACCAGCTCTTGATTGAGCAGATTGAGGGGGCGAAAGCGGCGCGAGCCGCGAAGGGCCCAGTCGACCTACAGAAGCTCCTCGCCTCAGGGGAGACCTGGACGGTCAAGTGACCGCGCCGCGCCTCTTGGTGCTGGCCGACGATCTGATCTGGGCGACCCGGCTTGAAGGGCAGGGGCGCACCCTCGGCGCGACCGTCCAGCGCTTCACTACCACTGAGCCTCTGATCGCCGCCCTTGCCGCTGAGCCGGCCACCCCGACCGACCTGGTGGCGATCGACGCCACCGCCCGCGCCTACGACGCCGAGGTGGCGGTTCGCGCCGTGGCGGCGACGGGAGCACGGGTTCTGGCCCTCGTGCAGCATGACAATCCCGAGGGGCGGGCAACCTTGATCGCCGCAGGAGCAACCCGTGCCATGCCGTACCGCGCGCTCTTTGAGCGCGGGCATGGGATCCTCGCAGGGCTGCTCGACCTACCGGTCCCAGCGGTGACGAGTCCAGCGACAACGACCGAGGGGGGTGCATGAGTAACCGAAGCGCCGAGATTACCGCCGCCTACGATGCCGCGATTCCAGGCATCGGCGCCGGTCACGCCCTAGAGGCGAAGCTCATCGCACCCGCCGCCTACGCTGCGCGACTCTCCGCTGCGCGCGACGCGGTGAACGACGCTGGCCTTGATGCCGTGCTTCTCGGCTTCGGCGCCGACATGCGCTACCTCACCGGGTACGCCGCACCAGCTCTTGAGCGACTCACCATGTTGGTGATTCCGGCAAACGGCGCACCCTCACTGATTGTTCCGCGACTTGAAGCGGGTATGGCCGGCGATGCGCCAGCGATGCGTGGCGGACACGTTGCCTGCACGACGTTTGGGGAGACCGATGACCCGTTTGCCCTGGTTGCCACAGCGGTGAAAGCTGGCGGCCGACCCGGTTCAGCTGCGCGTGGCGTGGCTGTCTCCGATCGACTCTGGTCTACCTTCTTGATTCGGATTGAAGCGGCACTGCGCACCCACGGCGCAATCAACCAAACGCAGCTTGCGTCGCAGGTGATTGGCAAG
>JBDLWN010000026.1:0-2818 GCA_039804225.1 Chloroflexota bacterium | reverse complement strand
GCGTCTTCGCCTTTGAGCACGCCTACTACTCGGTGATCAGCCCCGAAGGGTGCGCCGCGATCTTGTTCCGCACCTCCGATAAGGCTCCCGCCGCAGCGCGCGCGCTGCGCATCACTGCACCTGAGCAGGTCGCCCTCGGCGTGGTCGACGGCATCATCGCCGAACCAGAGACGCTCTCCGCCGAATCAACCGTCACCCTGGCCCGCGCGATGTGGGAGATGGTCTCTGCCACGTTTGACGAGCTGGAATCCATGAGTGATTTGAACGCGCTCCTTGACGCGCGCTATGCGCGCTATCGCGCCTACGGCGCATTCGATGAGGCCGCGCCAGCAAAGAAGGGGCTTGTTGGCGCGATTCGTTCAATCCTCGGGATGAATCGCGAGAAGGTGCCGGCCGGCATCAACGACGAGTGGCTCGATGAGATCGAGCGCAACAGTGCGGGGGCGTAGCTGATGCCACACGAAACCGAACGACTCGGCGAACTTCTTGACTCACTTCTTCCCGTGCTCGTGGAGCGACTGCATGAGACCGGGCTCGGTGAGATTGAGGTTGAGCGCGACGGCGCAACGGTGCGCGTGCGCGCCGAAGATCTTGGCGCGACTGTTGACTCCGCACCTGCGCCGACGGCTCCGCGTGCAGGATTGCCCGCTGGGGCTGCCCCAGTACCGACCGCCGCTGATGATCGCCGCCAACCTGTGCGCTCGACCGCCGTCGGCTTCGTGAAGCTCGCCCCCGACATTCACGTTGGCGGCAAGGTCGCCAAGGGCTCACTGGTTGCGACCGTCGATGTGCTCGGTGTTGCCGTTGAGGTACGTGCCGAGCATGCTGGCATCGTCGCCAAGCTGCGGTGCGCCACTGGTGATCCAGTGGAGTACGGCCAGGAACTCTTCCTGGTCGAATCCGTTGGCGAGGTGAATGCGTGATCAAGCGCGTGTTGATTGCGAATCGTGGCGAGATCGCGCTGCGAATCCTGCGCGCCTGTCGCCAGCTCGGCATCGAGGCTGTGGTCGCCTACAGCGAGGCCGACCGCGAGTCACGCGCCGTGCTGGTCGCCGACGAGGCGATCTGCATCGGCCCCGCTGACGCCAAGCGCAGCTACCTCTCGGCCCCCGCGGTGATCTCTGCGGCGCTGGCCACCGGCTGCGATGCCATTCATCCGGGGTACGGCTTCCTTTCTGAGAACGCCGCTTTCGCCGAGGCGGCCGCAGCGCACGGCATCACCTTCATTGGTCCCTCTGCCGAGGTGCTTGAGCGTTTTGAGAGCAAGGCGTCGGTGCGCGCCTTACTGGCCAAGCACGGCCTCCCCACGATTCCTGGCTCTGACGGCGTCGTTGCCGACCAGGCTGCGGCGGCAAAGGCTGCCGAGAAGATCGGCTACCCAGTCATCTTGAAGGCGTCGGCAGGCGGCGGCGGTCGCGGCATGCGCGTGATTCAGAGCGCTGAAGATCTTGCGCGACTCTTCTCGATCTGCACCCAAGAGGCCCAGGCGGCTTTTGGCGACGGATCTCTCTACATTGAGAAGTACCTCGTCGACACACATCACGTTGAGGTGCAGATCGCCGTTGACAAGGCGGGCACCGCGCTGCATTTCGGTGAGCGCGACTGCTCGGTGCAGCGACGCCATCAGAAGCTGGTCGAAGAGTCGCCATCGACGGCACTCACTCCAAAGGTTCGTGAAGAGTTCTTGGTACGCGCCGCGAAGGCGATCGGCGCTGCGGGGTATCGCAACCTTGGCACGCTCGAATTCTTGGTCGGCCCCGACGGGAAGCCGTACTTCATCGAAATCAACTGCCGTATTCAGGTCGAGCATCCGGTCACTGAGATGGTCACGGGTGTTGATCTCGTCGCGCTGCAGATTCGACTCGCCGCAGGTGAGCTGATGCCAATGACCCAGGCCGAGGTGGAGCGCCGCGGTCACGCGATTGAGTTCCGCCTCACCGCCGAAGATCCGGCACAGGAGTTCCGTCCGCAGGCGGGTGAGATCACGACGTTCCGTTCACCGAGCGGCCCGTGGGTGCGCTTCGATTCGCATCTCTACGCCGGCTACGAGGTGCCGCCGTATTACGACAGCCTGCTCGCCAAGTTGATCGTGTGGGGGAACACGCGAGAAGAGGCGATCGCGCGTTCGCGCGCGGCGCTCCGCGAAGTAGAGATTGATGGCGTGGCCACCACGCGCGACTTCTTCCTTGGACTCCTTGAGACACCATCGTTTTTGAACGGCACCGCCACCACCGGCATGCTTGATGCGATCGGCACCGCCGACATCTTGGCCGCCGCGCCAAAGGCCCGCGCATGACCGCCCCACTGCTCGACCAGGCCGGCATTGAGGCGCTGATCCCGCATCGCGCCCCGTTCTTGCTGCTCGATCGCATCGTCTCCGAAGACCGCGAGACGCAGACACTGATTGCGGAGCTTGATGTGCGGCCCGACGCCTTCTGGACCCCTGGTCACTTCCCCGGGATGCCGATCATGCCAGGCGTGCTGCAGGTTGAGGCGCTCGCCCAGGCGATGGGTGTCTACGTTGCGCGCACTGAAGGGTTTGGCAACCGCCTCGGCGTCTTCGCCAAGATCGAGGAGTGCCGCTTCACGCGCATGGTTGTGCCAGGCGAAACGCTGCGCCTCGAGATTCAGATGCAGAAACTTGGCTCACGCATGGGCACCGCCAAGGGGACGGCGAGCGTTGATGGCGCTGTCGCTTGTACCGTCACGATTACGTTTGTGATTCCACCCGAGTCGGCGCTTCCGCGTCCGGCCGGTTCAGCCGAATAGCGAAGGGACAGATATGAAGCGCGTCGTCGTTCTCTCAGATATTCATGGC
>JBDLWN010000025.1:0-3500 GCA_039804225.1 Chloroflexota bacterium | reverse complement strand
TCCGCCACCTGCCAGCCCCTTGGCGAGTTGATCCACCGCCTCCTCGATCAGGAGGAGGTCATCGCCCCAGGCGAGGAGTACTGCAGGATTCGTTGGCTTTGCCATGCGCGGATGGTAGCGGCTGGAAGGGGGCAGCCCGCAGGTAGGCTTGCATCCACACCCAAGCGCTGGAGAGGTGGCCAGAGTGCATCGGGTACATGTGATTGCGTCGCGCCCCACAACACGCGCGCCCCAATCTGGGTCCGTGTTGGCACCTGACGCGCACCGAAGTCTGTCTCTACCTTGATCTCATCAGCGTTCACGATGACTGAAACAGTTCCATCGCGATCGGTGCGTAAGACCGAACCTCCTCGCTCCTGGAGGCGATCGACGGTTGCTGCCGCCGGATGGCCGTAACTGTTTCGTTCGCCGACCGAGATCACGGATAGCCGTGGATCGGCGATCTGCAGGAAGGACCTACTTGAGGCGGTTGCGCTCCCGTGATGCGGCGCTTTCAACAGATCGACAGGTGCCCTGAGTCGCCTGGCAATAAGTGCGTCAACATCAGACTCAATATCTCCGGTGAACAGTGCAGAGAATTCATCAAGATCCAATCTCATCACTATTGAGCGATTGTTGAGCGCGCTTCCACTATCTGACGGTTCATATGTTAGTGCAGCTTGATCTGGCCATAACACCTCTAGTCGAGCTGAGCCGAGCATGAAAGATGTCCCAGTAGTGACCGTGTGATAGCTCACCTGCTGGTCCCGCAACAGTTCGCTCCAGCTTGCAGAGGCGGGACCCCCGCCACGAGTCTCTGCACCAAGGATTGATCGAATTTGGTATCGATCAAGAAGACGCGGTAGGCCGGCAAGATGGTCTTCATGGGGATGGCTTGCAACGAGCACGTCAATCTTGCGATCCCATGAAGGAATCAACGCATCTAGTTCGACGCTTAGACGTGCGGGGTCAGGACCACCATCAATGAGCATCCGGCGACCTTGGATCTCTACGAGAATTGCATCTCCTTGCCCAACATCTAAGACTGAGATTCGAAGTGAACCCGGGGCGGCGCTACCGCTCATTGAGATGAGGGAGCTCACGAGAAGGATGACCACTCCAGCAGCGGCTGAGATGCGCCTGGACAGACCGAGCGTGGGTTCGGTGACCTGCGACGTCGATGTCGACTCTCTGCGCAAGAGTGTCGTGAACCCAAGAATCGAGAGCCCAGCGCCGACCGCGAAGGTGGCTGTGCGTGGGACGACAATGTCTGTGAGTGGCAACTGCGCTCCAATCTCGGCGATCCAGGTTGCGGTCCTAAAGAGCGCGCTCGCAGGGAGCGCGAGAACGCTCGGAGCGAGTGAAAGTGGTCCAGTGAGGAGTGGGGTCAGCTCTCCCGCCAGTATCGCCAGGAGCGATGCACCAGTTGCCGCTGGAATCAGAGGTGCAATTAGGAGCGTAAGAGGGATGGACCAGAGAGCCACACGCCCGAACAGCGCAATAACCACCCCGATTGTTGCCGCCTGCGCCGCGAAGCTGACGGCAACGTCCTCGGCGATCACCGACCATGGTCGCTGGAGGAGTCGAGGTAGGTGGGGTGTGAGACGTATCGCTGCGCTCGACCAGTCTGCACTCTTTGCAAGGAGGCCGGCAGTGGCGAGTGCGGAGAGACGGAAGCCGACGTCATATGCGATGGAAGGATCAAGGATGAGGAGTGCAAGTACGGCGTGCGAGAGGGCGACGGCGCCGGCGCCGCGGCGGCCGCTCGATGCAGCAATCAGTGCGGCCGCACTCATTACGCTCGCACGAATGACGCTCGCGCTCGCGCCCGCCAGGAGGCCGTAGAACAGGGCTATCACGATGAGAGACCAGCGACGACGGCGGAGTGAGAAGCGACGAAGTGCACGATCGGCAACCGCCATGGTGATGGCAACATTCCACCCAGAGAGAGCGACTACATGACCAAGCCCTGTGGCAGTGAACGCGTCGGCAAGACGCTCATCCACCCGCTCCCGAAGCCCAACGACAATCGCTGCAGCAAGCCCGCCAGCAGGTGCAGGGATGACGCGTTCAAGAGCGTCCCCGATCCGACTACGCAACCATTCGAGTGGCCCGCCGCGTGAGAGGAGGGTGACGCTGTAGGTGCGAGCCGCTCCCTGAATGCCACGAACGCGAGAGCGCTCACGGGCCTCAGGTGAGAGGTTGCGATGTTCAAGGGTGGTCTCGATACGGTCCCCAACGCGGAGCCTAGGGTTGGGCGGTGCCTCAACGGCAATTCTGACTCCAGAAACTTCAAGCACGATCCGCTGAGCACCCCGTAGGGGTGCAAGTAGGGCTCGTACCTCACCCTGAATTGCGACGCGATCTGCAGTAAGTCCAGCGACATCGACGGGCGGAATTGGTAGGCCGAAGAAGCTGATTCGCGCTGCAAGGAAGAGCGCACCAAGTGTGGCTGCACGTAACCGAAGGGGTTCTTGGTTCGGAAGCAAGAGCAGCAGAGAGAGGAGGCCGACACCCAGGAGAATCGCGAGAAGCTGAAGTGTCTGCGAAGGAAGGGGCAGGGCAAATAGGTGCGCCACAACGAGTGCAGCGAGTGCTGCTGCCCCGCTTCGTCCGGCGAGACGGGGTGCTCGTGCACCAGCGCGGCTGCTCAAGGTGTGACGAGTGCGCGGATCTCCCCCAATACTCGTTCGCTTATCAGGCCACGTGCTCGCAGGTCATCAACAATGATGAACGGAGCCTCAGCTCGTGAAGCGATGATCTTCGCGGCGGTTGCTGGGCCAATGCCAGGAAGGGTGTCGAGCTCTTCAGCGGTCGCCTTGTTTAAATCGATTTTTCCTCCAGCAGCACCAGTCTCCGTGTCACCTCCCGCTGCTGCTGCTATGTCAGTTGCGGCAGAGAAAAGTGGGCCACACTCCACCCCAGTCAACCCGAGGAGGAGTCGATCATCGCGAGTAGGAATTCGTATTGCACTCCCATCTTCCAGTGGGGCGGCAAGGTTCAGGCAGATCTCGACTCGGAGTGGATCCACGCGCTCACCCCAGCCGCCCGCCGAACTGATCCCATCAATCAGACGTGACCCCTCTGGTAGCTCAATCACTCCGGGCTGTGCTACCCCACCGCTAATCTCAACGCGAATCTGATTGGTGAGAACTGCTGGAGACGGGGTCTGTGTCTCAATCAGTGTCGTTTCGATTGGGAACTCTTCGGGTGTGCTCGTAATACTCCCTGCTATGAGGATAAGCAGCGCTACGCACAGCGATGCCGCTCCGATGATGCGGGGCGTGATCTGGTGTGCTCCAACCTGCATCCGCTGATGCTTGCGCGGCCAGCGTATTGCCCGTGTACGAGCCCTAGATTTTCTCCAACTGCGGCTTCACCTCTTCAGCGAAGCGGATGAGAGACTCCTCATCGTGTGGGGTGGAGAAGCCGGCGATGAGGTGCTTGTAGCCGAGCTTCACGTATGGGGCGAGTTGCTCCACGATCTGGTCTACGGTGCCGACCGGTTGACGCTCCCAGAG
>JBDLWN010000024.1:0-2851 GCA_039804225.1 Chloroflexota bacterium | reverse complement strand
CGCCTCCGATGCGATACGTGGGAGCAGTGGCACCTGCAACGTATAGAGAAGGTGCGCCATGCGGTGATCAATCATCGCGCGTACGCCTGGGTACCCGTGCAGGATCTCTGATCGGCTGCGTGCCGCAGGATCTCCCGCAAACGCCGCGGCGATATCCCCCTCAATCAGCGTGCGAATGTTGGGCAGTTCGGCAGCGAACGCGTTCGTCACGCGATCGACCTGATCTGGAGCGAGTCCCTCACCTGGTCGCTCGGCGTTGAACAGCACCGTGCAGCGTCGAATTTGTTCTCGCAGCCCTGCAAGTGCCGAAGCAAGGTGCGTTGCCACTGCCGCCTCGCCATCTGCGGCAACGCCGAGCTCGCGCGGAAAGAGGGCTGCACGAAGCTCGGCCAGCACGCGGGTAATCTCACCGCGTGATGGCCGGTCACTTGCCGCCACCGCACCGCCCGCGAGGGCAGCGTCAGCGGCGGTCAGTGCGCGACTCAGTTCGGTTGCGTCAGAGCTCACAGGGCGATGCCGTTCGCATCGAAGAGGCCCTCGTAAAGCGCAGTGCTCAGGTAGCGCTCACCCGAATCTGGCAACACCACCACGATCGTCTTCCCAGCGTTCTCCGGCAGATGCGCCAACTTCAGCGCAACGTGTGCCGCAGCGCCGCACGAGATTCCCACAAGGATCCCCTCTTCACGAGCGATTCGACGCGCCATGGCAATCGCCTCTTCGTTCGTCACCGACTCAACCTGGTCGATCAATGAGATGTCGAGGATGTCTGGCACGAAGCCAGGCCCGATCCCTTGGATCTTGTGTGGTGCTGGCTGATTCGGCTGGCCCGCCATGCGCTGCGCAATAACCGGGCTCGTAGCTGGCTCAACGGCAACAATCTGCACCGCCTTGCCACGACCCTTCTTCAAATAGCGAGCGACGCCGGTGATGGTGCCGCCGGTGCCACTCCCTGCAACAAAGATGTCAACCTTCCCATCGGTGTCATCCCAAATCTCTGGGCCAGTGGTTGACTCGTGAATCGCTGGACCGGCTGGATTCTTGAACTGCTGCAACAGTACGAAGCGCGCAGGATCCGAGGCGGCGATCTCTTCGGCCTTCGCGATCGCGCCTGGCATGCCCTTCGCACCTTCGGTGAGCACCAGCGTTGCGCCGTAGGCAACGATCAACTTGCGTCGCTCAATACTCACGGTGTCGGGCATGGTGAGGGTCACCTTGTAGCCGCGAGCCGCACCGACCATTGCAAGCGCGATGCCGGTGTTGCCACTCGTCGGCTCCACGATCTCCATTCCAGGCTTCAGCACGCCACGCTTCTCGGCGTCGAGCACCATGGCGGTGCCGAGTCGGCACTTTACGGAGTAGGCAGGGTTGCGCCCCTCAATCTTGGCGAGCACCGTTGCGGCGGCTCCGTCGGTGACGCGGTTCAAGCGCACCAGCGGGGTGCGGCCGATCGTGATGGCGTTGTCGGAAAAGATCCCCGGGTTTTGAACAGTCATGTCGGGTACCTCCAGCTACATGGTGGGTTGTGGACTTCCTCCGCCGCCCCCTCTGCCGCTTGGTCCCTGGTTGCGATCGCCTCAGCGCGCGCAGGACGGCCCGAAGGAGAGCGACGGGCATCGACAGATGCTCGGCTCGCCAGCGGCTTGGGCAATGAGATCGGCTGCGGTCATGTGGTCAGTGTATCGCCTGCCAGCCTAGTCAGTTACTGCAACGTGTCGCAGCCGCTAGATGCGGCGTGTGACGCCATCAATGAAGCCAACGAGACCGCTCCTTGCGAACGAGGGTCGAACCAGGGCGCGCCATGCAGCCCCGATGATCTTGAGTAGAACGTAGGTGGCAAGCGCGCCAGCGGCCCGCGCCAGAATGTCATGCACGTCTACTCGATAGGGCGGCACCGGGTTGGAGAAGTAGTTCGAGAGCGCCTGGCTGATCTCAAGTCCCATGGCCATGATGCCGATGACGGCGAAGGCGGCGCGTCGCGCATCGCCGTAGAGCGCAAGGGTTGCGAGGAAGAAGGTAGCCGCACCCATGCTCACCTGCACGAGCAACCATTGGGTTTGCAGGAGTGCTGGGTCAAAATTGATCACCGGGATCAGCCGAATCACATCGGAGCCCAGCGGCGCACGCGACCAATCGGAATTGGGGAAGCCGATCGGCGCCCACACATAGGCGACCAGGCCAGCGAAGGCGATCATGCTCACCGTGGTGCCGCGACTGCTGCGGATGCGCTGGGTTCGCTGCACGTACAGCACAACAGCAAAGCTAATCAGCCCCCCGAATAGACCCGTCCACTCCCACTGTGCAAGCATCGCCACATCTTACTGAAAACTTTTCAAACTGGCGAGGGGTGCTTGCCCCCGCGCGCTGCGATTCACCCGCCAGAGTTAGCCCCATCGCTTCTTCGGTGTTGCGAGTGGGTTCGCCGGATAAGCCGGGTATTCGTCGGTGAGCTGCACCAGATACGCATTCACGCTGGTGGTGTAGCGCAAGTACGAGGCGTTAATCTCCCAGAGGCGGCGTGGGTAGCGGCCGTTGATCCAAATCCCCACCCAAGCGAAGAGCATGGCGAACCCAACCAGCACGGCAAAGAGGCTCAACACAATGAGGTGCGGGATCACGAGCAGCCACTTCAAGAAGAGGCCATTCAGGAGCCGCGAGGATGTCTTCGGATAGACGAGGTAGACCTCAACAGTTGTAGCTCGCTTCGATGCGGACGTGCGCTTCGTTGCCATTCAACCTCCTCAGAATCGAGCGCCAACGGCGCTCATTGGCAAAGTATATGGCTTCGCTCATTGCATCCCGCGACGGCTAGAATGCGCCAATGACGAATCGGCAGCGACTTCAAGCGTTTCTC
>JBDLWN010000023.1:0-4126 GCA_039804225.1 Chloroflexota bacterium | reverse complement strand
CCATTGGTGCGCGAGACCTCCGGCCGGCACGAGAAGAAGAGATCCGTGCGGCCGGCATGGAGCCAGGGTACGCATCCCCTGTGGGAATCAAGGAGGCAACCGTCGTCGTGGATGAGCTCGTCGCGTCTACCGCCAATATGGTTGCCGGAGCGAACAAGGCGGGCTATCACCTGACTGGTGTAAACGTCGGCCGCGATTACACACCATCTGCTGTTGCCGACATCGCATCAGCCAAGGTGGGGGATGCCTGCATCGCCTGTGGCGGCAACCTGCGAATTGAGAACGGCATTGAGGTCGGAAACATCTTTAAGCTTGGCACCCGATACACCGGTGCGCTTGGTGCGACTTACGCCGACGAGGCGGGCGTTTCACACCCGATCGTGATGGGCTCGTATGGGATCGGTGTTGGCCGTGCGGTCGCCTGTATCGCCGAGGCGCATCACGACGAGAAGGGTCTCTCCTGGCCAATCTCCGTCAGCCCATTCGACGCGCAGGTTGCGGTCGTTGGCGCGAACAAGGATCCGAAGGTGACTGAGATTGCGTTTGCCCTTGAGGCGGAGGCGGAGGCTGCTGGCATCGAGTTACTCATTGACGATCGAACCGAGACGCCGGGCGTGAAGTTTGCCGATGCGGAACTGATCGGGGCTCCATGGATGATCACCATCTCGCCACGATCGCTTGAGGCTGGCGGCGCAGAGGTTACCCGACGCTCAACGGGCGAGCGGAGCGTTCTCCCGGCGAGCGAAGTACTCGGCACCATTCGTGATGCGCAGGCGAGCGATCGTGCCGCGATTGAGGCAGAGTTGCTGAAGCGCGGGTATCCACCGCGGCATGCAGCACGCGATCCGCACCCATCCGCCTGATGCCCGACATCATCATCGGGCTTGCAACGGTGCTGATCTCCGCGGGGATCACCTATCTGGTCGTTCGCCGCTTCACAGCACAAGACGTAGCAACGGAGGCCGATCGCGCAGCGCGGGAGAGCAGTCGGGCAGATGTAGCCTGGGATCGCGCTGATCGCCGTTCCGAACGCCTGAACGCCCTCCTTGAGGCGACTGACGACGCCATCCTTCGCGTTGGTTCAGATCTCGTCATCCGCGCCGCAAGCCCGGTCACGGGTGAGATCCTGGCGCGCGGTGATGTGCAGTTCCGTGGCATGCCGCTGATTGAAGCGACCGTTGACTTCCGACTCGAGGAGCTCACCCGCAAGGCGATCGCTGGCGAAGTGCATCGCGGCGAGATTGATATTCGTGACGGTCGCCTTGGGCACTCCGACGAGGCGCGACACGTCTCGGTGGTGGCAGCACCCGATGGAGACGGTGGTGCATGGCTTGTCTTGCGCGACCTGACTGAGGTGCGTCGACTGCGTCAGATTCGCACCGAATTCGTTGACAACCTCTCGCACGAACTGCGCACACCGCTCTCAACGATTCGCCTGCTCGCGGAGTCGATTGGCGGCGCCGCGGCGAAGGGTGACCTCTCTGGAGTAGCAAGCCGTAGCGCCAAGATCGAGGTTGAGGTGCTCCACCTCGTGCAGATGGCCGATGAGATGCTCGATCTCGCCACCCTAGAGGCAGGGGAGATCCCGCTCCGCAAGGCCGAGTTCGACCTGATCACCTTGGCCGAGGAGGTTGCGCAGCGATTCACTCCCGTCGCGGCGCAGCATGGCGGCGGCATTGATGTGGTCGGCACGGGCCCACTCCTGATTACTGGGGATCGCGATCGACTACGACAGGCGGTGGCCAACCTCGTCCATAACGCCGTGAAGTACAGCCGCGAGGGGGGGCGCGTAGAACTAGAAGTTGAACGGCTTAGTGATGGCGGATCCAAGATCTCAGTGGTGGATCACGGCATCGGCATTGATCGTGCCCACCTCTCGCGCATCTTTGAACGATTCTTCACCGTGGAGCGAGTAGATGGTGGCGCAGGGGCCGTTGGCGGCGGTGGGACTGGACTCGGACTCGCGATTGCCCGACACGCTGTGCTTCGTCACGGGGGCGAGATCGCCGTCACCTCGACGACGGGCGTAGGGACAACGTTCACCATTACGCTGCCACCAGCAGGAGACGCCTCCTGACTCATCGCCCGAGCGCGATCGGTCGCGCACGTGAGGCACTGCAGCGCCCAGTCCTCCTTGCACATCGCGGAGCCCACGATGCCATGCTTCGAGAGAACAGCCTCGCCGCTCTCGTCGCAGGTGCGCATCAGTGTGATGGGGTGGAGTTTGATGTGCGCTTCAGTGCCGATGGGGTAGCGGTGATCGTGCACGATGAGACCCTTGATCGAATCTTCGGGGTACCACGGCGTGTGTGTGACCTCTCGGCTACCGAACTCGCAGAGATCGGTGTGCCAACGCTCACTGAAGTCCTTGCCGCCATGCCCGCGGCAACGCTGATCGACCTCGAGCTAAAGGAGCGTCCAACCGATGCGCTCTTCGCCACCCTTGTCGCTGCGCGCGGCACAGGCGCAGAGGGGGTGGTCTTCTCCAGCTTTCACCCGAATGTCCTCAAGGTGGTTGCAGAGCGTGCGCCGGACTGGTCCCGTTGGCTCAACGCCGAGACCGCGGCAGAGGCGGAGCAGGCGGTGCAACTGGGGTGCGCAGGCCTCTCGGTAGCGCTAGATCTCTTGACTGACGAACGCATCAGCCGCTGGCGAGATGCTGAGCTAGAGGTTGCCGCCTGGACGCTGCGAGAGGTGCAGCGCGCCGCTTGGGCGAGTGATCTGCGCCTTACCGCACTCTGCGTTGAGGGCGAAGGGGCGACTGCCGCTCGCGCGGCGACGCGTTAGCGCTCGCTCTTCGGAGCGCGCAAGTGCGCGGGGGGGACGAGCGCCACGAGGCGCCCGCTCCCCGGCACGTACGGTGCGGGGATGTCGATGCGGATCATGGACCCCTTCTCGACCGGAATCGCGTCAATGCCAGTGAGTTCAGTGATGAGTTTGCCGAGGTGCGGCTGGTGTCCGACGAGGAGGAGGGCGTCGTGACCGCGTCGAGCGAGGAGCTTGGCGACGTGCGCCGCAGTCGGTCCGTCGGCAAGGTGTTCGTCAATGGTGGCGGTGGTCTCTAGCGCTGCGGCAATGACGGCGCAGGTTTCAGTGCAGCGACGAGCCGGCGATGTGCGGAGCGATCCAACGTTCGTGCCGGCAGCAACGAGCGCCGCCGCAAGTCGGGCGGCCTGCTTGACCCCTTTTGAACTAAGAGGGCGCTCTGCATCAGGGCCGATCCATTCCGCCGGGTCACCTGCGTCGGCATGACGAACCAGGTAGAGGCGCTTTAGCTCCTTTGCCGAATTTGCACCATCCGATCTCAAGGATTGAGGTCCTCAACCTCTCCAGAGGCAAGGTAGACGATGTCCTCGGCGATGTTGGTCGTGCGATCACCGATTCGCTCAAGGTAGTGTGCCGCGAAGAGGAGACGCGTTCCTCGGGCAACGTTGGACTTGTCGGCCTCCATCAGTCGGACGCACTCATCGAACGATTGCCGATAGAGGGCATCAATCCGGTCATCGCTGACCGCGACCTCGCGGGCGCGGACAGGGTCAACGTCAACGAGCGCCATCAGGATGCCGTGCAGCTGTGATGAGGCCAGTTCGCCAATCTCAGGGAGGTGCAGGTATCGCTGCAGCGCCGGCTCCGGGGCGAGCTGGACGGCAATCTTGGCAACGGAGGCGGCATGATCACCGATCCGCTCCAACTCATAGACAACATGATTCATCATCAGGAGGTTGCGTAGGTCGCGGGCGACCGGGCTTTGCGTGGCGATGGTGGTCGTGATCGCCGTGATGACCTCGTGCTGCATATCGTTGATCTTGCGGTCGCCAATGATCACCGCTTTTGCCTTCTCGGCGTTGTGGGTGACGAGCGCGTCAAGAGCGTCGCGGATCGCGGCCTCCGCCATGCTCCCCATGCGAACGACCGTCTCCTTGATGGCGCGGAGTTCGCGGTCTAGCGGCTCGCGGGCGCCCTGCGGCGCTGCCGTTGCGCCATCAGCTACGGTGCGGGCGAGGATCTCCTGGATCTCGCTTTCGACTCGGCCCTGATCGTCTCCTGTTGGCATATCCCCTCCGCGCTGCTCAGGTCATTGGTTTACATCCTACCGCCCCAGCCCCACCGAGAGGGAATCTCCGTT
>JBDLWN010000022.1:0-12243 GCA_039804225.1 Chloroflexota bacterium | reverse complement strand
CCAGTTCCTGCGCGATGTGCGATGGAACCTCGGCGTAGTGGGAGAGCTCCATCGAGAAGGCCGCTCGGCCCTGGGTCATCGATCGGAGGTCCGTAGCGTACCCGAACATGGTCGCGAGCGGAACGTTCGCCTTGACGACTTGCGTCGTTCCGCGATTCTCCATGCCCAGCACCTGTCCGCGTCGGCTGTTCAGATCGCCCATCACGTCGCCAAGGAACTGCTCTGGCATCGTGACTTCAACAACCATCACCGGCTCAAGCACAGCGGGATCTGCCTTCGGGAAGGCGTCCTTAAGGGCCATGGAGCCAGCGATCTTGAAGGCCATTTCTGAGGAGTCGACGTCGTGGTACGAACCATCGACCAGGGTGACAGTGACATCAACGCCAGGGAAACCAGCGTAGATACCCGTCTGTAGGGCCTCGCGGATGCCTTCGTTAATTGGCTTGATGAATTCGCGAGGCACGGACCCGCCAACGATCTTGTCGACGAAGACGTAGCCGCTCCCCTTCTCGCCTGGCTCAGCCACGATGACGGCATGACCGTACTGGCCCTTACCGCCAGACTGGCGCACGAAACGGCCTTCGCCGTTGGCGCGCTTGCGGATGGTCTCGCGGTACGAAACGGATGGGCGGCCGATGTTGGCGGCGACATTGAACTCGCGCACCATGCGGTCGACGATGATGTCGAGGTGGAGCTCGCCCATGCCCGCGATGCGGGTCTGGCCCGACTCCTGGTCGGTGTGGACGCGGAAGGTTGGATCCTCTTCAGCGAGACGCTGAAGGGCAACGCCCATCTTCTCCTGGTCGGCCTTCGTCTTCGGCTCGACGCTGAGTTCAATCACTGGATCTGGGAAGGTCATCGACTCGAGCACGATTGGGTGCTCTGGGTCGCAGAGGGTATCGCCGGTGAAGGTGTCCTTGAGACCGACGGCGGCGGCGATGTCGCCCGTTCGCACTTCGTCAATCTCCTCTCGGTGGTTGGCGTGCATGCGAATCAAGCGGCCGATGCGCTCCTTCTTCCCCTTCGAAGGGTTGAGCACGTACGAACCAGCCTTGAGAACGCCAGAGTAGACGCGGAAGAAGCCGAGCTTCCCAACAAATGGGTCCGCGGCGATCTTGAATGCAAGTGCTGCGAACGGTGCGTCGTCATCGACGGGGCGCGACATCTCACTCTCGACGTTGCGTGGGTCGGTCCCCTTGATTCCAGGGACGTCGAGCGGGCTTGGGAGGTACTCAACGACGGCGTCGAGCATTGGCTGCACGCCCTTGTTCTTGAGGGCGGAGCCGGTGAGCACTGGAACGATCTTGTAGCCGAGGGTGCCGACGCGGATCCCCTCACGGATCTGCTCTGGGCTGAGAGTGCCCGACTCCAGGTAGATCTCGGTCAGGGCGTCTGTCGCACCCGCAGCCTGATCGACCATGAAACTGTGCCACTTGTCAGCCTCAGCCTGAAGCTCGGCGCGGATCGGTCGGCGCTCGCTCTTCTCGCCCTTGTCGTCGAGGTAGACGATCTCTTCCATGGCAATGAGGTCGATGACACCCTCGAACTTATCCTCGAGGCCGATTGGGAGCTGGAGCGGGACGGCGTTTGCGCCGAGGCGGTCCTTGATCATGTCGTAGCAGCGCCAGAAGTCGGCACCGGTGCGGTCGAGCTTGTTGATGAAGCAGAAGCGCGGAACGGCGTGGCGGTCAGCCTGGCGCCAAACGGTTTCGGACTGTGGCTCCACACCGGCAACGCCGTCGAAGATGACGACTGCGCCGTCGAGAACGCGGAGCGAGCGCTCCACCTCAACGGTGAAGTCCACGTGCCCGGGCGTATCAATGATGTTGATGACATGATCCTTCCATGCGCAGGTCGTGGCAGCGGCGGTAATGGTGATGCCGCGCTCCTGCTCCTGCTCCATCCAGTCCATCGTTGCGGCGCCCTCGTGGACCTCGCCGATCTTGTGAATCTTCTTGGTGTAGAAGAGGATGCGCTCGGTGACCGTAGTCTTGCCAGCGTCAATGTGCGCAATGATGCCGATGTTTCGCGTTCGAAGGAGTGAGGTTGCTCGCGCCATCGTCGCCTCCTAGAACCGGAAGTGGCTGAAGGCCTTGTTCGCCTCCGCCATCTTGTGGGTCTCTTCGCGTCGCTTTACTGCAGCGCCGAGATTGTTGGATGCATCAAGGAGTTCAGCCGCGAGCTTGTCGGACATACTCTTGCCATTTCGCTTGCGTGCAGCCTGCACCAACCAACGCACCCCGAGGCTCAAGCGGCGCTCGCCGCGAATCTCCACCGGCACCTGGTACGTGGCACCACCGACGCGGCGCGGTTTCACTTCAATGAGTGGCGTTGCATTGCGTAGCGCGAGGTCGAGTACTTCAAGACCTGGGCGGTTTGCCTGGGACTCTACGCGTGCAAGTGCTTCGCGAAGGATGCGCTCTGCAAGACCGCGCTTGCCGCTCAACATCACCTTGACCACGAAACGGTCAACGGTTTTGTTCAGCGGAACAACTTCGTACTTGAGCTTGCGTGGGACCGTTGTACGACGTGGCATCGCTTACTTCTTCTTCGCGGTGGCTTGTTCAGCCTTCGCGCCATACTTTGATCGGCTCTGCTTGCGATCCTTCACGCCGGCGGCATCGAGTGCGCCGCGAACGATGTGGTACTTCACCGACGGAAGGTCCTTCACGCGGCCGCCACGAACGAGCACAACGCTGTGCTCCTGGAGGTTGTGGCCGATGCCTGGGATGTAGGCGGTGACTTCCATCTGGTTGGTGAGCTTCACGCGGGCGATCTTCCGAAGAGCGGAGTTTGGCTTCTTCGGGGTCATGGTGCGCACGATCAAGCAGACACCACGCTTCATCGGGGCGCCCTCTGCGGACTCCTGACGCTGCTTAATGCCGTTCCAGTTCTTACGGAACGCTGAGGCCTTGATCTTCGAGATCTTGACCTTGCGACCCTTTCGAACGAGCTGACTAATCGTAGGCACGTTGTAGGCGCGCTCCTTCTCTATTCGATTCCACGACTGGCGTGATGTCAGGGCGGTTGAGCCCCATGTGCACGGACGGCGGAGCGTAGCAGTCAAGCACGAAGGGTGTCAAAGCACCCCCCTTGCGGGACAGCTGAGCTTCGCCCTTAGGCTCCCCCCTCGTCGCCCTTGGGGGCCTCGGCGGCGTCCGCCAGGAATGGGTTTGCCTCGGTTTCGCCCTCGGCTGCCGGCTTCTCCTCGGTGAGGAGGGCCACCAACTGGGAGACGTCGTCCTGGCTCGCCCCACCCTCTTCGGACTCGAGGAAGACGTTGAAGTCGTCCTTGCCGAAGTCGGTTGGCAGGTCGCCACCGGCCAGGGCGGCCGCGGCACGGAGCTTCTCGGCCTCCTTGCGTGCGGCAACCTTGTCTGGGGCACCCGTACCGGCTGGAATGAGCTTGCCAATGATGACGTTCTCCTTGAGCCCTACGAGGTAGTCGCGGGCACCGGTGATCGCCGCCTCGGTGAGCACGCGGGTCGTCTCCTGGAAGGAGGCCGCCGCGAGGAAGCTCTCCGTGTTCAGGGATGCCTTTGTTACACCCAGGAGCTGCGGAGCAGCGGTTGCCGGCTCCCCGCCCTCGGCGAGGACTCGGGCGTTCTCACGCTCGAAGGCAAGACGGTCAGCAAGCTCCGTTGGGAGCATGTGCGTGTCGCCTGGGTTGTCGACCCGCACCTTGCGCAGGAGCTGGCGGACGATGATCTCGATGTGCTTGTCGGAGATTGTTACACCCTGGCTTCGGTAGACCTTCTGGACCTCCTTGACGAGGTAGTTCTGTACCTCGGCTCGGCCACGGACCTCCAGGAGCTCCTGAGGGTCGAGCGGGCCATCGGTGAGCGGGTCGCCCGCGCGGACGCGGTCACCACTCTTGACCAAGAGCTTGGCATTGTGCGGGATCGGGTACTTCGAGGCTGGGACGACATCTTCGGCGCGAATCACCAGACCATCCTTTGCCTTCACGAGGAGGCCCTTCACCGGCGCGGTGAGGTCACCCGTCGTTGCCGAGGTGCCGATCAGTTGGCCTGCCTCAACGAGGTCACCCTCGCGAGCAGTCAGCGCGGCGTCTATTGGCAAGTCAAGCTCGATCTCGTACTTCTCGCTGTGAGTGACTTCAACCGTGGTGCCCGCATCACTGCGGATCACTTCAACAACGCCGTCAATGCGACTGATCTCGGCCTTGCCCTTTGGCTTCCGCGCCTCGAAGAGCTCTTCGACGCGTGGCAAACCGGCGGTGATATCGAGCCCAGCGACGCCGCCGGTGTGGAACGTTCGCATCGTGAGCTGCGTGCCTGGCTCGCCGATCGACTGCGCGGCCATGATGCCGACCGACTCGCCCATCTCAATGAGCTTGCCCGTGGCAAGGTTGCGGCCGTAGCACGCTTGGCAGACACCAGCAGGCGCGACGCAGGAGAGTGGCGAGCGCACGGCGACAGCAACAACCGCTGTGGCGGCGGCAATCTGCTTCTCGACCTCTTCGTTGATCTCTTTGCCACGCGCGATGGTGTGGCTTGCGTCGAGCTTGATCTCTTCAGCGGCGATACGTCCGAGGAGTCGGCGGGCGAATGCACCGCGCAGCTCCTTCATGTCGGGATGATCAGCGGCGATCGGCCACTCTGTGCCAATCACGTCTGCCGTGTCGGCAAGCGTGATGTGCGTTGCCTCTGCAGTGCCGCAGTCCTCGATGCGCACGATGACATCCTGCGCAACGTCCACGAGACGGCGCGTAAGGTACCCAGAATCTGCGGTTCGGAGCGCCGTGTCGGCCAGACCCTTACGCGCACCGTGTGTGGAGATGAAGTACTCGAGCACCGTCATGCCCTCGCGGAAGTTGGACTTCACTGGAACGTCGATGATGCGTCCAGATGGATCGGCCATGAGTCCACGCATTGCGCCGAGCTGTCCGATGTTGCCCTTGTTTCCGCGGGCACCGGAGTTCGTCATCATGAGGAGAGGGTGGAACTGCGGATCGCGGCCGCCCTTCTTCGTGTTGAGCTCCTCCATCATGGCGGTGCCGATGTCGCCAGTGGCCTTCTGCCAGACACGAATCACGTTCTTGTAGCGCTCCTCGTCCGTGATGAGGCCCTGGGTGTACTGACCATCAACTTTGGCGACATCCTTGTCGGCCTCGGCGATGATCGCCTTCTTCCCCTGTGCCATCGCAATGTCGAAGACAGAGATCGTCATACCGCCGCGTGTTGCGGCCTCAAATCCGACGCGCTTGATGCCATCGGCGAGGAGTGCCGTCTCGACCTTGCCGAGCAACTGGAACGAGCGACTGATCAGCTCGCGTAGGTCGGCACGCGCCAACGAGCGGTTCACGAAGCGGAGTCGGTCTGGAAGGATTTCGTTAAATTTCACGCGACCAATAGTGGTCTCGATGCGCTGCTCAACGAGCTGTTCGCTCTTCTCGTCCCACACTTTCGCGACCACGTCGATAGGTGCGTGAATGGCGATCTGGCCGAGGTCGTACGCGAGAAGTGCTTCGGTCTCGTCAGAGAAGCGACGTCGCTTGGCATCGCCTGCCAGCGTCGTCTCCTGCGTGAGATAGAAGCAGCCGAGCACCATGTCCTGCGTTGGCGAGACGATTGGCGAACCGTCGGCTGGCGACAAGAGATTGTTCGACGAGAGCATAAGCTCGCGTGCCTCTTGCTGGGCTGGTTCGGAGAGCGGCACGTGTACCGCCATCTGGTCGCCGTCGAAGTCGGCGTTGAACGCCGTACAGACGAGCGGGTGGATGCGGATTGCGGAACCCTCGACGAGCACCGGCATGAATGCCTGGATGCCGAGTCGGTGCAGGGTTGGCGCACGATTGAGCAGCACTGGGTGATCCTTAATCACGTCGGCGAGGACCTCCCACACCACGTCAGTGGCACGCTCGGTGAGGCGCTTGGCGCTCTTGATGTTGTGCGCGTGACCGAGCTCAACGAGCTGACGCATGACGAACGGCTTGAAGAGTTCAAGTGCCATCTTCTTTGGAATGCCGCACTCATGCAGCTTCAGCTCTGGGCCAACCACGATGACGGAGCGGCCTGAATAGTCGACGCGCTTGCCGAGGAGGTTCTGGCGGAATCGCCCCTGCTTCCCCTTGAGCATGTCGCTGAGCGACTTGAGTCGGTGATTGCCCGTGCCGGAGATGGCACGACCGCGTCGGCCGTTGTCGATGAGGGCGTCGACCGCCTCCTGGAGCATGCGCTTTTCGTTGCGCACGATGATCTCAGGGGCGCCGAGCTCGATGAGGCGCTTCAGTCGGTTGTTGCGGTTGATCACGCGGCGATAGAGGTCGTTCAGGTCCGAGGTGGCGAATCGGCCACCGTCGAGCTGCACCATTGGGCGCAGGTCTGGCGGGATGACCGGAAGGACCGACATGATCATCCACTCTGGGCGCGCACCGGAGCGGCGGAAGGCCTCGAGGAGTCGGAGTCGCTTAATCGCCTTCTTGCGGCGCATGCCGGCGGTGTTGCGCACCTCAACGGCGAGCTCCTTCGCTTCGGCATCAAGGTCCATTCGCTCAATCAGCTCACGAACCGCCTCGGCACCCATGCCAGCGCGGAAGATACGCGCGCCGCGTGGGCGCTCGCTGCCGAACTTGGCATCAAGGGTGCGGAAACTGTCGAGCTCATCCTCGCGTCCGATTTCTGGAAGGAGTTGGAATGCCTTCAGGCTGAGGAGCGCCTTCTTCTCCTTGGCGATCTCTTCCTTGCGGCTCTGTGCTGAGGTCTTGGCGTTGGCGCGCAGTGCACCGACTTCACCTTCGGCGAGCGCCTTCAGGTCGGCCTTCTTCTGCTCCCCCTCCTTGGCGATCGACTCCTTGAGTGCAGTGAAATTCTGCTCGTCGTCAATGGAGGCCTGAGTCAGGACGGCGCGCAGTCGCGCCTTTGCCTCTTTGCCGCCGAGTGCGCCGTCGGCAACGATAATCTCGGCAGTAGTCTCGAAGATGATGGCGCCATCCGCCTTCTCTTCGCCGAGTTCATTAATGGCACGCTCGGTAACCTGCGCGGCCTCACCCATCGCCTGGGCGCGCTCGGCGCGGTCTGATTCCACCTGCTCCAGGCGAGCGCGAATCTCGCGCTCAAGCTCGGTGAGCTGGCGCTTCAGTCGAGCGTTGATTTCGCTCTCCTCTTCGGCCGTAGCGCCACCGCCACGTCCGGCGAGTTCGTCGTCGAGACCCTTTAGGGCCTCCTTGCGCGCCTCTTCGTCAACGCTGGTGACGATGTATTGCGCGAAGTAGAGAACCTTCTCAAGGTTGCGCGGAGAAATCTCTAGGAGGGTGGCCAAGCGGCTCGGGGTCCCCTTGAAGTACCAGATGTGTGAGACCGGGCTCGCCAACTGAATGTGGCCCATGCGCTCGCGGCGAACCTTGCTGCGCGTGACTTCAACGCCGCACTTGTCGCAGATGATGCCCTTATATCGAATGCGCTTGTACTTACCGCAGTAGCACTCCCAGTCGCGCGTTGGCCCGAAGATTCGCTCGTCGAAGAGGCCGTCCTTCTCTGGCTTCAGGGTGCGGTAGTTGATCGTCTCAGGCTTGGTGACCTCACCCTTTGACCAACCGCGAATCTGCTCAGGGCTTGCCAGCGCTACGCGGATCGAATCGAAATTGTTTACTTCAAGCATGTTCTCTCCTCGCCCCTACGCCGCGCTCAATTGTCTTCGAAGCCAGAGAGGTTGATCCCAAGGTTCGGCGTGGCGTAGCCAGCCGGATCCTCGAGCAACTCAATGGCCTCGTCGTCTTGATTCAAGATGTCGACGCTGATGCCGAGGCTCTGGAGCTCCTTCACGAGCACCTTGAACGACTCAGGCACGCCTGGCGCCTGAATGCGCTCGCCCTTGACGATCGCCTCGTATGCCTGCACGCGTCCGACAACGTCGTCGGACTTCACCGTGAGGATCTCCTGCAGAATGTTTGCGGCGCCGTACGCCTGGAGTGCCCAAACTTCCATTTCGCCGAAGCGCTGGCCACCGAACTGGGCCTTACCGCCAAGCGGCTGCTGCGTAATCAGGCTATATGGGCCGGTTGATCGGGCGTGGATCTTGTCTTCAACAAGGTGGTGCAGCTTCAGCATGTAGGTGACGCCAACCGTGATTGGTCGATCAAACTCCTTGCCGCTCTTGCCGTCGCGCAGCGTGATCTTGCCATCGGTTGGCAGGCCCGCAGCCTCAAGCTCAGCGATGATGTTCTCTTCGGTAGCGCCGTCAAAGACTGGCGTCGCGCCCTTCAAGTTCTGCTTCGCGAGCGCCCAGCCAAGGTGCGTCTCAAGGAGCTGGCCAATGTTCATGCGGCTCGGCACGCCAAGCGGATTGAGGATGATGTCGACTGGCGTGCCGTCTGGCAGGTACGGCATGTCTTCCACTGGAAGGATGCGCGAAACGACGCCCTTGTTGCCGTGTCGGCCGGCCATCTTGTCACCGACTGAGATCTTGCGCTTCTGCGCAATGGAGACGCGCACCAACTGGTTCACGCCTGGGGCGAGGTCTACCTCGTCACGATGGAACTCACGCACCTCTACCACGGTGCCGCGCTCACCGTGTGGGAGTCGCAGTGAGGAGTCCTTCACTTCGCGCGCCTTCTCGCCGAAGATCGCGCGGAGGAGTCGCTCTTCAGCGGTGACCTCTGTCTCGCCCTTCGGCGTGATCTTGCCAACAAGGATGTCGCCGGGGCGCACCTCGGCGCCAACGTTGATGATGCCGCGCTCGTCGAGATTCGCAAGGAGCTCCTCAGGAACATTGGCGATGTCGCGCGTGATCTCTTCAGGCCCGAGCTTCGTGTCGCGCGCCTCAATCTCGTGCTTCTCGATGTGAATCGAGGTGAAGACGTCTTCGCGTACAAGTCGCTCGCTGATGATGATCGCGTCCTCGTAGTTCGCGCCCTCCCACGACATGTAGGCGACAACGATGTTCTGACCAAGGGCGAGCTCGCCACCTTCGGTCGACATGGAGTCGGCGATCACCTGGCCTGGCTTCACACGGTCGCCAACCTCAACGGCAGGGCGGTGGTTCAAGCAGGTTCCCTGGTTCGATCGCACGAACTTCAGCAGTGGGTAGTGGTCAATGTCCTTCTTATTTGCAGCATCGTCTGGCTCAACCACGATGAGGTCGGCGGCGACCGAGGTCACAACGCCTGGGCGGCGCGCGATGACCACCTGGCCGGAGTCGCGCGCAGCGCGACCCTCAACGCCGGTGCCAACGACTGGCGAGTGTGGCTGCAAGAGCGGTACTGCCTGACGCATCATGTTTGAACCCATGAGTGCGCGGTTGGCGTCGTCATGCTCAAGGAATGGAATCAGCGCGGTGGCCACCGAAACAACCTGCTTTGGTGAGACGTCCATGAAGTCGACACGGGTCGGCTCAACCAGCTCGAAGCCATCGCCTTTACGGCAGTAGATTCGCTCGCCCACTAGGTGTGAGTTGCCATCAAGCTCGGCGTTCGCCTGAGCAATTGCGTAGCGCTCCTCTTCGTCGGCGGCGAGGTAGATCACGTCGGTTGTGACACGACCCTCTTTCACGCGGCGGTATGGCGACTCAATGAAGCCGAGCTCGTTGACACGACCGAAGGTTGCGAGCGAGCCGATGAGGCCGATGTTTGGACCTTCTGGCGTTTCAATTGGGCAGATGCGGCCGTAGTGGCTGTGGTGGACGTCGCGAACGTCAAAGCCGGCGCGCTCTCGTGAGAGTCCGCCTGGCCCGAGTGCCGAGAGGCGTCGCTTGCTGGTGAGTTCGGCAAGGGGATTCGTCTGGTCCATAAACTGGCTCAGCTGCGAACCGCCGAAGAACTCCTTCATTGCGGCGACCACTGGACGTACGTTGACGAGCGCGCTTGGCGTTGCCTTGTCGTCTTCCTGAATCGTCATGCGCTCCTTGATGACGCGCTCCATGCGCAGGAGGCCGACGCGGAAGGCGTTCATGATCAACTCGCCGTTGGCGCGCACGCGGCGGTTGCCAAGATGGTCGGTAACGTCTCGATGTGCACCGCCCTCGTTCGCAAGGATCAGGTGGCCAACAATGGCGGCGAGATCCTCGCGTGTCAGCGTGCGTACCTCTGGTCCTGGAAGCTCAATGCCCATGCGCTCAGCGGTTTCGCTAAGGCGCTGGGTGAACTTGTAGCGACCGACGCGACCCAAGTCATAACGTCGACCATTGAAGAAGAGATTCTCGACGAGGGATCGTGCGTTGTCGCCGGTTGGTGGATCGCCAGGTCGCAGTCGCTTGTACACCTCAACGAGAGCCTCGCTGCGCGTTGCCGTGCCATCCTTCTCAAGCGTATTTGCAAGATATGGATGCTCAGGATTGCTGGTGAGACGTGAGAATAGTCCGGCGATCTCATCGTTGGTCTCGTAGCCAACGGCGCGAAGCAGCGATGTGGCTGCAATCTTGCGCTTACGATCAACCTTGACGTAGAGCTGATCCTTGCCGCTCGTCTCGAACTCGAGCCATGCACCACGATTTGGGATGACCTTCGCCGACCAGAGGCCGCGACCCGAAACAGGATCAACGGTGTCTGTGTAGAAGACGCCAGGCGATCGCACGAGTTGCGACACAACAACGCGCTCCGCGCCGTTGATGATGAACGTGCCCTGCGTGGTCATCCATGGGAAGTCGCCCATGTAAATCTGCTGGCGACGGATCTCGCCGGTCTCAAGAACCTTCAACTCTGCGTTCACCATCAGTGGACGTGCATAGGTGAGGTCCTTAGCGCGGGCGTCGTCTTCGGTGACCTTCTCGTCCTTGAACTCGTAGTCAAGGAAGTTCAGCTCCAGGCGCTTGCCAGTGAAGTCGCGGATCGGGCTGATCTCTTCCAACAGTTCGGCGAGGAATGTCTTTGTGCCCTTGGGCAGCGGTGTCGCGCCAGGGATCCACTCGGGGCCGACAAATGCGGCGAAGGAGTTGGTCTGTAGGTCAATAAGGTTTGGGATTTCGAGGATCTCAGGGATGCGCGAATAGAACTTGCGGCCTCCGGTGGCGCTGGCGCTAGCGGCGGTGCGAGTCGGCATGCGGCGGCTCCTTCGTCGATCCTGGACGCTCGGCGATATGGACGCTGTTAAATGGACGCCCGAGGGCGAAAGAGGATACTAGACCCCAGAGCTAAACCTGGCAAGCGGGGCACCCTCGACCCCCTCCCGGGAGGGGGTGGCGCTCCCCCGCCCCATGTTGGGGCGGGGGGTATGCGCCGGATTGTTACTTGATCTCGACCTTGGCGCCAGCCTCGGCGAGGGCGGCGACGATCTTCTCGGCGTCGGCCTTGGAGATCCCCTCCTTGATTGGCTTTGGAGCGGCGTCCACCAGGTCCTTCGCCTCCTTGAGGCCGAGACCGGTGAGCTCGCGCACCACCTTGATGACCTGGATCTTGTTCGCACCGACCTCAGAAAGGATGGCCGAGACGGAATCGCCACCAGCGGCGGCATCGCCACCTGCTGCAGCGCCACCAGCGGCTGGGGCTGCGGCAACGGCGACTGGAGCGGCGGCGCTTACGCCGAACTTCTCCTCGAACGCCTTTACGAACTCGGAAAGCTCCAAGACGGTCATCTCGCTGACGGCCTCGAGCAACTGATCGGTAGTGAGCTTCGACATGATTCTCTCCTTCTTTCAGCCCAAGAGGGCCGATACTGTTACAAATTGACCGGATCCCCGGCGATTAGGCCCCTTCGGACTCGCGCTTCGTCTTCAGCCCACCGAGGGCATAGCCCAGCTTCTGCAGCGGGGCGTTGAAGAGGAAGGCGATCTTCTGAACCGGTGCCTGGAAGGCTCCGGCCACCCTGGCCAAGAGCACTTCGCGGCTTGGGAGCTTCGAAAGCGCCGTCAGCTGGGCAAGGTCGAGAATCGACGTCCCCAGGATTGCCCCCCTGACCTCAGCGGCTGGGTAAGCCTTTAGGGCCGCCAGTACCGTCTTGGCCAGAACCGCCTCATCTCCCGTACCAAAGGCAATTGCCGTTGGCCCGGAGAGGTGTGACGGAAGGGTGGCGTTCCCCGCCTCGTTTGCGGCGACACGCATCAGGCGGTTCTTCACCACCCGGTACGTAATCCCCAGCGGCCGAAGCGTATTACGAATGGCGGCAAAATCCGACACCGTAAGACCTCGGTACGAGGTAAGGATGAGCCCACGGCTCTTCGACAGCTCGTTCGCGAGCGAATCGATCGTGCTGCGCTTCTTCTGCGTTGGCACGGTTCCTCCTTCTCTGGACGCACAGGCCGGTGCGTCTCGGCGGATGCAGCTGGCACCCCTGCAACTCTTCGCGTCACAGG
>JBDLWN010000021.1:0-3326 GCA_039804225.1 Chloroflexota bacterium | reverse complement strand
ATTCCCTCTGTCTCCTTCTGGATGATGGAGCGAATTCCAGTGCTGCAAGAGGTGCTACTCGGGGTGGTGTCAATTCTGATCTTCACGTGGATCACGGCCCGCCTGCCACACAAGCACGCAGGTAAGAACAGCACCCCTCAGACTTCGCGGAAGAAGCAGCCCGCGTGACTGGGATGCGCTCGCTACTCCGCATCCCAGACCTCCGCACGTTGCTGCTGGCGGATTTCATCTCAGACTTTGGTTCGGCGGCAACGGTGCTCGCCCTTCAGCTGCTGGTGCTCGATCTCACCGGCTCGACTGCAGCACTTGGCCTCACGGCGGTACTGGCGGCACTTCCGTCTGTGACGATTGGATTCGTGGCAGGCGGCGTTGCGGATCGATTCAATCGACGTCAGCTGATGATCGGGGCGAACCTTATTCGTGCAGCGCTCGTGCTGCTGATCATCCCCGCCTCAAAACTCGGCGAAGCCGCATTCCCAGCAATCGCCGTCCTTACCCTGTTGCAAGGGATAGCCGGATCATTCTTCTCGCCATCAAACTCTGCGGTCATCGCGCGCCTCGTCCCCGAGGATCTACGCGTGAACATCGGCTCGTTGCGGCAAACGCTGCTCATCGTGACCAACGTACTCGGTGTCTCGTTCGCGGGCATCGTGCTCGGCTTCAGTGGTAATCGCGATCTGCTCTTCGCGATTGATTCGGTGAGCTTCCTGGTGGCGGGCTTGGCAATGTTCTTGATCTCAAGGAACGTGGGAAAGCCCGAGGTATCGGCGGAGGTGCTGGCTGAACGCAAGGGGCTCGGAATCCGCGAGGGGCTCGCCGTGGTTCGTGCCTCGCGCATGCTCATTGCGATCACCGTTGGGCCGGCGATTGTGATGCTGGGCGTTGGCGCGATCAACGTCTTATTCGTCCCATTCGTCTACAAGGAGCTCCAGGCACCTCTCGCGCTAGCGGGCGCGATTGAGGGGTCAATGCTTGTCTCCATGTTGATCGGCTCGGCACTCGCACCCGCACTCGTCGCCAGGATCACGGCGGAGCGGGCGCTCTGGGGGGCACTCATTGCCTGCGGTGCGCTGTTGCTGCTGTGGGGTGGGGTCACAGAACTCTGGCAATTCGTCGCGCTCTTTTTCGCGCTTGGATTCGCCCAGTCACCGATTAACATCGTCGCCTCGACCATCTTCATGAACAACACCACTGATGCGGTTCGTGGTCGCGTCGGAGCCGTTCTCAGTGGTGTCACCGAAGGGGCGAGCCTCCTCTCAATGGCGGGAGCCGGTGCGGCCGCTGCGCTCATAGGCATGCGTGGAACCTTTGTGGCTGCCGGCGTGCTCTGTTTGGTGGGCGGTGTTGTGACGGCGCTGCTTGTTACCGGCGCGGTGAACGCGCGTACAAAATCAACTGGGACAGCTACGCGCTAAACGAAACCTCTGCGGTCGGTAGCACCGCCGCCGTTCGCCCGGGCGCCGACTGAAAGCCCCAATAAATATTGGTGTGCTTGATGATCACGTCGGGAGGCGGGGCACCCCACTCGCTCATGTCTTCGGTGGTGTGAGCGTCGCTTACGAGGGTTACGTCGTAGCCACGCGTGAATGCGCCGTGAATCGTTGAGCGAATGCAGGCGTCGGTCTGCGCGCCGACCACCACCAGGTGCGCCACATTTGCGGCGGCAAGGGCCGCCTCTAGGTCAGTCGCCTCGAATGAGTCACCGTAGAGCTTGTGCACGAGCGGTTCACCCTCAATGCGCACGAGCTCAGGTACGTACTGCCAGGCATCGCTGCCGATGGGCATCTGCTCTTCGGAGTGCGCCACCCAAATCACGGGCGTGCCAGATGCACGCGCCGCGGTGAGGAGTGTTTTGATGTTGGCGATCACGGCGTCGCGCTGATGGGCGGCGCCAACCACGCCAGCCTGCACATCGATGATCAGCAGCGCTGTTGCGGTGCGACCCGCAAGCGTGCTCACGATTGCAGCCCGTCGTTAAAGCTCCACACGTCAAGCGCGTCAAGGTCAAGGCTGCTGTTGCCGTTCGCGACAAGCGCGCCGGCGATCTGAGCGCGGTGTTCTGTGGCGTGGTGCACCGCCTGGTTCACTAACACCCAGCGTGGAACCGAGACCTCTTCGCCGCCGAGAGAGATCCACGTAAGGATCTCGTCGCCTGGCAGCTGTGCACCGGCGCGCAGTTTGATGTCGGAGAGCGCGAGTGCTGTGGCGAGGGCCCGAAGATCTTCGGATGTGGTGGGTAGTTCGCGTTTCTCGGCGCGTGGCTCACCGTGAAGGCGCTGTGCGTAATTCTCGGCGGCTGTGACGAGGTGGTGGGCGATTGCGCCCACGCTCCACTCGGAACCGGGCGAGGTGTAGGCGTAGGCAGCCTCAGGCAGCGTCGCCAGGACTGAAAACATTTCAGTATTGGCCCACGCCATGTGCGTGAGTTGGCGGTCAAGTGTGGCGTTCACATCCATAAGAATCTGATCGTACTAGATGCTAGTCTCCTGCAATGAAAACTGAAAAGATTTCAGCGCGCGACGCCATTTTGCAGGCGACCATTGCCGAACTAACGGTGTCTGGCGCCGAAACCTTTACCCCCCTCACGGTGTGCAAGCAGCTTGGCATTAAGCCGAACCTCGTCAACTATCACTTCAAATCTCGTGAAGGGTTGATTCGAGAGGCAGCTGTGACCTCGTACGAGGAGTACGGTCGGGGTTTTGTAAAAGTGTGGGAGCAGTTCGGCCATGCACCGCGCGAGCACTTTGCCGCTGCGATCAGATATCAAATCGAATGGACTGTCTCCCATCGCTCGATCATGCACCTCGTTACGAACGGCAAGGTCGAAGATTTCACGAGCGAGCAGCGCGAACGCATTGCCAGATCGCTGATGCAGAACGTGTCGCTCTTGACGACTGCTGTTGGTGGCGTTGTTGACGGGAAAGGGTGGGATCATGTGGCAACCCCTGCAGATGTTTCGCGACGCCCAGAGCTTGGGTACGCCGCCGGTGCCGTTTCCTGGATGGTGAGCGGTCACGCCACTTGGAAGGCGGGTCCACTACAGCATGTGGCAAAAGATATTTCGGCCAGCGAAACAATCAACAACGTCGACCAACAGGTACTAGCGATGGCATTTGCAATCGTTCGCTACTTCGGCGACAAGAGCGCTGGGTCCAAGCGTCAGCCGTTCGCTTGCCGACTCTTTCGCACTGCAAGGAGCACACCAGAAACTGCGACAGCACCAATGGATGCCAGCAACACCCCGAGCTTTGCGGCACTCAAAGACTCCTCGCTCGCAAATGCGAGTTCGCTGATGAGGAGCGACACGGTGAATCCGATTCCGGCCA
>JBDLWN010000020.1:0-4472 GCA_039804225.1 Chloroflexota bacterium | reverse complement strand
ACGCCTTCGCCCCCAGTGAGGCGATTGATCCTCGATGGGTCAGCTTCCTCATTTCGAAGCCACCACTTGAAGACGCGAATGTCCCATCGTGGGTGCGCATCATGCAGCCGCTCCTCTCCGGGGTCTTCACCGTCGACAACCTCGACTACGTCCGCCGTGACGCATACATGACTGGTGTGCGCATTGCGGCGGTGGATGTCGAGCGCCTACGCCACTACAGCTTCATTGGTGCACGTGGGCTCACGCTGTATGAGCCGGCCGTTGGTGCACTTGAGTCGTTCCTCGGCGCACGACAGTTCCTCTATCAGCAGGTCTACCTGCATCGCACCGTGCGCGGTATCGACCTCGACATGAAGGAGGCCTTTGCGCCAGGGATCCGCGCGATCTTCGGCGGGGCGTCGCCTGCGGACGACCTTGCCGCCTTTTTGGAACTCGATGAATACACCCTGCTACACCAAGCCGCACGCTGGTCACGGGGCAAGGATCTCTCGGACAACCCGCAGCCAAAAGATGGCACCGTCACCCCCGCGGTAGCCGACGCCTGGCGTGCAGTGCTCTTCCGCAGCCCACGTTGGCAGATGGAAGAGGAGCTACGGGCCGACTACTTCGACGAATCAATGCCAACTGACTTCGAGTCGGAGCTTGGTGCACCGATCCCTGGCGTAGTTGAGATTGATGTGGCCTACTGCGACCCTCGCCACGTCGAGGGTGATGCCGCCGACCGTCTCCTCGCAGTCGAGGGGAGCAACGGCCGCGAGGCTCGCCCAATCTCGAGCCTATTACTGAAACTCCCTCTGTACTCGGTAGTCGCTAGGCGGTATCGTCGCCGCTAAGGGGCCGCCCAACCCTCATTTGAGGATTGCCTCCCCCGACTCGCTCGGGAGGAGTTTCAGATGACCCACACGACCAACCCCGCAACCCCACGAGGAGCCCGTCGCACCATCGTGCTCATCGCCATGTTGGCGGCAGCGCTGATCGCACCGAGCGCAGCAGCGGCCAGCCGCCACAAAGCGCTGCCAGCGGGTGCGCGCCCCGTCGAGAGCAAGGTGCTCCTCCGTGGTGTCGACAAGGACGGAGCACTCCATCTCGTCGTCACGCTCCGCACGCCTGGCATCGGAGCGCCACTATCCGCCGGCGGGATGGCTCAACCGTATGCACTGCAGGGTGCTCAGATTCGCGAGCGATTCAGCGCGCGTGCAGCGATCACCGCCCTTGGCGGCACGGTACATGCTGAATACCGCTACATCATGAACGGCCTCCGCGTACGAATTCCAGCCTCGCAGCTTGAGGCGCTCAGAGCCAACCCGCATGTCGCAGACGTACAGCTCGTCACTCGCTATAACCGGATGACCGTTTCAGGTGGCGCCTTCGTTCAGCGAGGTGGGGCACTGCCATCCAATGCAAACGCAGCAACCGAAGTACAGGCCAAGAACGTTTGGGCGCAGACCGCAACATCAAAGGTGGGCACAGGTTATGGCGTCAAGGTTGCCGTCATAGATACTGGGATTGATTACACCCACGACACCTTCGTTCGCAACGGGGATGTCACCTTCCCCACCGCCAAGGTGGTTGCCGGTTACGACCTTGTCGGCGACAACTATGCCCCAGGCAATGGTGGTCTTGCTGAGGTGCCACAGCCAGATAGTGATCCGATGGACTGTTCGATTGAGGAGGGCGGTGGCCATGGTACGCACGTCGCCGGCACGATCGCTGGCTTTGGCATCAAGGGCGGTCACACCTATGGAACCGTTGCTGGCGAGTACTACAAGAGCACAACAGATCTCTCTACCTTCTCGCTCGCGCCAGGGATGGCTCCGCTCGCGTCACTCATTGCCATCCGCGTCTTTGGGTGTGAGGGTGGAACGGAGCTCGCAGCGGACGGAATCGAGAAAGCCGTTGCTCTCGGAGCGAAGGTCATCAACCTCTCACTTGGCTCGCCGTATGGGATCAAGGGCGGTGCCGAGCAGGCCGCAATCAACGCTGCTGAAAAAGCAGGTGTCACGGTGGTGGTTGCCGCAGGTAACGACGGGAGCGAGCCATTCCTCGTCGGATCGCCGTCGACAGAAGACGGCGCCATCTCGGTCGCCGCTCTGAATGACCGCCCGACCTTCCCTGGAGCGACCATCTCCTACCCCTTCGGTGGCATCCCGAGGTTCGTCGGTGGTGGCACCGGCATCGGATTCCTCAACACCAATGTTATGGACCTGAGCACCACGGTCACAGCAAACATCATCAGCCTGAAGCAGCAGGCCGATGCCACGCTCTACTCACTTGGTTGCCCGGCGACAGGCGACGGCGGGGCGACGTACACCCCGGACTGGGACACAAGTCGGAGTGATCTGTCTGGGAAGATTGTGATTCTGCGCCGCGGCATCTGCACCTTCAAAGAGAAGGTCGATGCCATGATCGCCAAGGGTGTCGTCGGCGTCGTGATCCTCCAGCGGGCCGACATCATTGCCGAGCCCGACACCACCAGCTATCCCCCGTTCCAGGGTCCTGGCGTGCCAACCTCGAGCATCCCCGTGCTCATGGCCAACGGCGACGCTGAGAACGCCCTGGTCAACAGCCTCGTCAGTGACGACGTTGAGGGCAACAACGTTACGATCGCCGCGCTGACTGCAGGGGTCGCCAATCCGGACTACCACACCGTCGCCGATTTCTCATCGGGTGGTCCACGTTGGGGCGATCTCGCCCTCAAGCCTGAAGTGGCGGCACCTGGTGTCGACATCGTCTCGGCCGCGTCGGGGAGCGGCGACGGCGTCGCCTGGTTCAGCGGAACCTCGATGGCGACACCAGTTGTTGCCGGGGTCGCCGCACTGGTACGGCAGGCGAATCCAACCTGGACGCCGAGCCTGATCAAGTCAGCACTGATCAACACCGCAAAATCAGTGGGGAGCGAGATCCCGCTCCGTTCTGTCGGTGCCGGACGGGTAAACGCCTTGAACGCCGTGAAGGCAAAGGTGACGATCGACGCCGGACCGAATGCCACGCTCAGCTACGGCATGGTCTACGGCGATGCGAGCGCGACTCTGACACGCAACCTCACCTTCAAGGTCACAAACAAGGGCACAACCTCCGCGGGTTACAAGTTCGCTGTTGCCGCGGCAACGGGGTTCGCGATCCCGTACGGGGTCACCCTCAAGGTGTACAACGGCTCGACAGCACTAACGAGCAGCAGCACTGTCACGATCGGGGCCGGTGCCTCAAAGACCCTCACCCTGCGCCTCACGGCCAGCGCTGCAGGTCAGAAGCGCTTCGCGCCGCAATACAACCTTGACCCGACCGATGGCCTGATCTCGGAACTGAGTGGCGCGCTCAACGTCGTAGTCACCGCAACCGCATCCGGCAAGCCGACGCTTCGACTGCCGGTGATCGGCTTCCTGCGACACACCGAACGTTTCAGCTTCAGCGAGGCCGCCGGAACGCTCAGCGGCTCGATCACCTCGGGGACGAACGACGCCCAAGAGGCTGATGGGACCGCGCTTGCAGTTTCTGTAATTCCATATGTCTGGCTTGGTCGCGACGGCCGAGAACGGGTTGGCAATGGTGCCGACATCAAGAACGTCGGATACAACGCACGAATAGGTGATAACTGGGCTTCGGTGCCATCGGGTGAAGGATGGCTTGACCTCGTCATCACCTCATGGGATCGAACGTGGAATATCGCGATGAACGAGATTGACATCGCCTTTGATGCTGATGTCAACGGGGTAGCCGACCAGACCATCGTTGTGGCTGACTACGGACTGGTCACGAGCGGTTATGCCGATGGCGTGCCAGGATGTTTCTACGTTGACGCCCTGAACTGGTGGGAGCTTGGCGCAGGTACGCTATTGACCTTGGATTCAGCAGACTGTCAGATCTACGCGCCGGCGGGAAGCAGCGCAATCGGTATATCTATTGGTCAATGGGCGGCGTGGGACTACGCGAACACGCACGGCGCACAATTTGTGGTCACTGCCTACAACGGCGGTGGTTGGGATTCCGATGTGACGCAACAGTACAAAGTGAGCTTCAACGAGGTAGCGTCGGCGGCAACCTACGCATCCACAATGGACTGCCACGTCGGCCTCTATGTGGATGGGTGCGCATTAGTCTTTGATGCGGCGGGTACTTCCGGGTCTATTTCCAGCGTGCCGGTCGACGGCGACGGCGATGACGGCTGGGGTACAGACAGCCTTGGTTGGCTTCTCTGGAACGACTGGCACGCCGGCCCGACCACGGAGATCTACGAGGTGCTGATCTCGCCACCGCTCTGATCGGTGAGGCTGCGCGTCAGCGATTGGCGCGCAGCCAGCCCAACACAAGCGACATCGAGCGGCAATCTGCCGCGTTGTACTCGGTGCCAGATCGGAAGTAGTCGTAGTCGGCGAGGCGCTTCCCCTCGGCTGCGGCGCGGGCATCGGCGGTGTAGGCCGCGGCCATCGCGCCCATGCCGTCGGCTGGGCCGTCACCCCATGAAACGTCGATGA
>JBDLWN010000019.1:0-9074 GCA_039804225.1 Chloroflexota bacterium | reverse complement strand
GCCTCCCACTGATACATCGGGAAGCGGTGCACCCAACAGAAGGCGAGCATTTCGGGATCAGCGAGTCCGAGCTCAAGCGCAACCTCAACGCGCAGTCGACCAAGTACTTCAGCGGAGAGGATCTTTGGACCAGCGACGATCAGCAGGAGGTCGCCATCGGCATGCGTTGCCTTACCGCCAGTTGCCGACCAGAGCGCAGCGGTTGCCTCTGGCGAGAGGAATTTCGCAATCGGCGAGCGAACCTCACCATCCGGCTGCAGCGCAATCCACACAAGCCCATTCGCGCCGTAGCGCTTGGCGCGCTCCGTCAGGTCATCAACATCGGATCGAGTGATTCCGCCGCGACCAGCGACGCGAATGGCACGGATACGCCCACCGCTTGAGCGTGTCTCATCGAAGACCTTGAACCCGGTGCTCTCTGGGAGTGCCGCGCCAAGATCAATCAGCTCCATCGCAAAGCGAATGTCGGGCTTGTCTGAGCCGTATCGCTCCATCGCCTCTTCGTAGGTAAACGTTGGGAGTGGCAGCTGCTGAATTGGGCGATCTGGTCGAATACGCTTCGTCACCTCGATCACCATCGCTTCAACATAGGCGCGCACACTGGCCTCGTCCACAAAGCTCATTTCAATGTCGAGCTGGGTGAACTCCGGCTGGCGGTCACCGCGAAGGTCCTCATCTCGGAAGCAGCGGGCGATCTGGAAGTAGCGGTCAAAGCCCGCGACCATCAGGAGCTGCTTCATCTGCTGCGGCGACTGGGGCAGCGCGTAGACGCTCCCCTGCTGGAGTCGCGAAGGAACGATGAAGTCACGCGCCCCCTCAGGGGTCGACTTGATAAGGATTGGTGTCTCTACCTCGACAAAGCCGTGCTCGTGATGCACTTCTCGAATCGCCTGCACCATCGCGCTGCGCAGAAGGATTCGATCGCGGAGCGGTTCGCGGCGCAGGTCGAGGTAGCGATACTTCAGCCGGAGGCTCTCGTCGACGGGGGCATCGGTGTCATTGATATAGAAGGGTGGCGTTTTGGCCTGGGAGAGCACAGTGACGCTCTCGCCTGCGACCTCAATCCCGCCAGTGGCCAGCTTCTCGTTCTCGGTGCCTGCTCGTCGCGCTGCGACGGTGCCTTCGACGGCGATCACCCACTCGCTGCGCGCGTCGGTCAGGGCGGCGTGGGCTTCGGGGGCGACGGCGGCGTCAACAACCACCTGCACGATGCCGTAGCGGTCACGAAGGTCGATGAAGACAAGGCTGCCGTGGTCGCGTCGGCGGTGGATCCAACCGGCGAGGCGCACTCGTCGACCAACATCGCTCGGGCGCAGTGCGCCGCAGACATCGCTACGTAGGCCCGTGGTCAACTTTGCCGCGTCGGTCATGCTATCCCTCGTTCTTCACTAGTTGAAGCGCTGCGGCGATCACGCCACCACGCTCCGCTGGATCCGCCTGACTCGCCTTGACGAGATCTCGCAAGGTGAGGCGCCCATCTGGCTCGACGATGATGACCGCCAACGCGCCATCGCGCACGGCTCCCTCAAGCTGCTTCCCAATCTTCCGTGTGCTGACGTCGGCGCGTGCGCTCGCCCCCGCGGCTCGCAGTTGGCCAGCGATCGCCACGCGCTCCGCCACCGATTCGGGCTCGATTCCCGCAACGACAATGTTGGGGCCAGCGGGGGCTCTTGGCGAAAGTCCGCGCGCCTCTAGAGCGAGGACCACACGGTCGATGCCGATAGCAAAGCCGATCCCAGGGGTTGGCGTACCGCCGAGTAGTTCGACGAGACCGTCGTAGCGACCGCCGCCGCCGAGCGCCCCCTGCTGTCCCTGCTCCCCCGGAAGGAGGTACTCCCACGCGGTGCGGGTGTAGTAGTCGAGCCCGCGAACGAGCCGCGGAGCGGGAGTAACGGCAACGCCGATCGTTGCCAGGCCAGTAGTGACCGCCGCATGGTGCGCCGCGCAATCGCCACAGAGGTGATCGGTTATAGCGGGTGCGCTCGCGGCACGCTTGGCCGTTGCTGGCTCCTTTGAATCAAGAAGGCGAAGTGGGTTTGTGGCGAGACGCGACTGATCCACCTCGCTCAGCTCTTGCACAACGGGCATGAAGTGTGTACGTAACGTTTCAACGTAGGCGGGTCGACAGGTTGCGCAGCCAACAGAGTTCAGGTGCACCTGCACGTCGGTGAGACCGAGATCGCGAAGATAGGCGGCGCCCAGCTCGATGACCTCGAGGTCAATCCCAGGCCCGCTATCGCCGATCGCCTCAATGTCAAATTGCGTGAACTGGCGGTAGCGCCCCTTTTGTGGTCGGTCGTAGCGGAAGAGTTGCGCCACAGTCGCAAGTCGTACGGGCTGCGGTTGAGAGCGCATGCCGTGCTGGATATAGGCCCGAACGGCGCCGGCGGTTGCCTCGGGTCGGAGCGCCAAGGTGACCGCATCATCACCACGCGGCTCTAGTCGATAGAGCTCTTTGGAAACGATGTCAGAGGTGCCACCAACGGCGCGTTCAAAGAGTGCGCTCTCCTCCGCAATCGGCAGCTCGATGCGTGCGTATCCGGCGGCGTCTGCCGCAGCCCAAGCACGATCGGTCGCCCAGCCATGCGCAGAGGCGAGTGGCTCAAGGAGGTCGCGCAAGCCGCGCGGTGACTGGAAGCCACTCACTGGTGCTGCTCCCGCGAGACGCTGCGAACGCCACGCACGCGCTCAAGCCGCGCCATCAGCCTGGCGAGCTCACTAATTGATCCGACAGCAAGGGTCATCAACATCTCCGCATTCGTTTGGCCTGTTGTCTGAACAGTAGCGGACAAGATGTTGACCTTCTGCTCCGCGACCACCTGGGTGATCTCCGTCAGGAGGCCGGTGCGATCGAGCCCCTCAATGCGAATCGTCACTGGATAGCTCTCGGTGGTGGCCGGCGTCATCTCCCACTCCACGTCAATGAGGCGTGAAGCCTCTCGGGCGGAGGTTGAGGCGTCGCAACTGGCGAGGTGGACGGTCACCCCCTTGCCGCGGGTAATGAAGCCGACAATCGGATCGCCTGGGAGCGGACGGCAGCAGCGACCGAATCGCGTCAGGAGGTCGGGCACGCCCTTCACGCGGATCCCACCGGTTCGCTCCGCTGGAGCGACCGCTGCAGCACTCGTGCTGAGCGGCAAGAGTGACTTCGTGTCGTCCGATGCGACGCCGAGGCGTGAGACCACCTGCTGTGGGCCGATGGCGCCGTAACCAATCGCCGCGTATAGATCATCAGCACTCCCCTGGTTCATCTGCCTCGCGACCTCCTCAAGGCGATCGCGGCCGATGGACTCGAGGGTGGTGCGGGCAAGGCGGCGAAGCTCGCGCTCCAGGGACTCACGCCCATGCAGAATATTCTCGTCGCGCTCCTGATGTTTGAACCACTGACGAATCTTGTTGCGTGCTTGGCGCGTTGTGGCGACATTGAGCCAGTCGCGGCTCGGGCCATGCTTCCCCCGCGCCGTCACCACCTCGATGATGTCGCCTGACTTCAAGCGATACTCCAGCGGCACGAGTCGGTTGTTCACCTTCGCGCCGATGCAGCGGTGGCCGATATCGGTGTGTACGAGATAGGCGAAGTCGAGTGGCGTCGCACCGGCGGGAAGCTCCTTCACATCGCCCTTCGGCGTAAAGACGTAGACCTGATCCTGGAAAACATCAAGTCGGACGCCCTCAAGGAACTCGGAGGCATCGGTGACGTCGCGCTGCCACTCCAGCAGCTGGCGCAACCAGGCGAGCTTCGCGTCGTAGGCAGCATCCGCTTGCGAGCCATCCTTATAGCGCCAGTGCGCAGCGATTCCAACCTCGGCCACCTCATGCATTGATCGGGTGCGAATCTGCACCTCGAGCGGACGCCCATCAAGTGCAACGACAGCGGTGTGCAGGCTCTGATAGAGATTGTTCTTCGGCACGGCGATGTAGTCGTCAAACTGATTTGGGATCGGCCGCCAGACGCTGTGGACCGCACCGAGCGCGGCGTAGCAGTCGCGCAGGTTCTCCACGATCACACGGATGGCATAGACATCATAAATCTCCGAGAAGTCGCTGGAGCGGCGCGCCATCTTCTTGTGGATTGAGTAGAGGTGCTTCGCTCGGCCGGAGAACTCTGCCTCAATGCCCGCACGCTCAAGCTCTGGCTTGAGGACGGAAATAGCTCGTTCAACGTAGTCGGCGCGCAGATCCCGCCGCAGTTCCACCATGCTGGCCAGCTCGTGGTATCGCTCAGGTTCAAGCGCCTTGAAGGCGAGATCCTCAAGCTCCCACTTCATCTGCCAGATGCCGAGGCGCTCTGCGAGTGGCGCATAGATCTCAAGCGTCTGTCTGGCGATGCGGCGCTGTTTCTCTGCTGGCAGGGCTGCCAGGGTGCGCATGTTATGCAGCCGATCGCCGAGTTTGATGAGCACCACGCGAATGTCTTGGGACATGGCGAGGAACATCTTGCGAATGTTCTCGGCGTGCTGCTCCTCCGCGCTCATTGCAGAGAATTTGCTGAGCTTGGTGACGCCGTCAACGAGGATGCCGACCTCATCGCCAAAGCGCTCTGCGATCTCGGCGGTGGTGACCGATGTGTCCTCTGGAACGTCATGGAGCAAGGCGGCCACGAGGGTTGCCGCATCAAGGCCGAGGTCAGCAAGGATGAGCGCCGCCTCAGCGGGGTGCGTCACATAGGGCTCGCCCGAGGCACGCACCTGCGTGCCATGCGCCTCAACGGCGAAGAGGAAGGCATCATCCACGAGGCGTGCCGCCTCCGGCGTACCGATTCCCGCCGCAACCTTGTCGCGCAGCGCTTCGCGAAGCGACTCAACCGGGCGCGCCAGTGCGCGGACCTTAGCGATTGGATCCGCCGCAGGGCGCTTAGCCCGAGGCGACTTCTCGACTGGCTGCGGCTCGATGCTCATAGTTTTGGAGAATAGCCGAGCGACGAGAGCACGCTCTGCGCCGTCGCCGCCTCATCCCACTCTTCGTCAACGCCATCTCGTTCAATGGTGCGCTCATGCCCCTTCCCCGCGAGAAGCACGACGTCGCCTGGTTGGGCAGCGCTGATCGCGGCACGAATGGCGGCTGCGCGGTCATGAAGGATCTCAAGGCTGCTTCCGGCGCGCGGGGTCGCGGCGAGGTACGCCGCTCGAATCTCCTCCGCAATTTGGTTTGGGTCCTCGCACCGCGGGTCCTCGTCGGCGATCCACACCAGATCGGCCCCCGTTGCCGCAACTCCTACTGCTGTTCGTCGACCTGGATCGCGCTCACCTGCAGCACCAGTCACCAGCAAGAGCCGCCCAGAAGGGGCACACAGTTCGCGCGCCACCGCCACCGACGCCGTGAGTGATGGACCCGTATGGGCGAAATCAACGATGACGCGGAACGGTTGAGTGCCGCTGATGAGCTGACTTCGTCCCGGGGGTCCGACCTCTCCTTCGACCGCAGCGATTGCTGCAGGGAGTGGCAGGCCCCAGGCGGCAACAAGGGTGAGCGCCGCAGCAGCATTCGCAGCATTGATCCGACCTGGCATGCTGAGATGCAGTTCAGCCTTTACGCCATTGATCAGAACCTCGTGCTCGGAGTAGGCATCGAATCGAGCTACCTGTAGCCCTGCCGCCTCTGCCGCAGCGGCGAATGGCTGCACTGCAGGGTCACTCGCATGCACGACGACCACGCGCGGGAGGTGACGCGCGCGACTCGCTGCACTCCCCACCGTTCTTGCCACGAGCTTCGCTTTCGCGGCGCGGTACTCATCGAGGTTCGCGTGGAAGTCAAGATGATCTGGCGAGAAGGTTGTATAGATGGCTGACGCGAAGTTAATGGCGCCGACGCGCTCTAGTTGTAGCCCGTGACTGGTGCTCTCCACAGCTGCTGCCTCATCACCAGCCTCCACCATGTCGCGCAGTGCGCGTTGCAAGGCGGGAGCCTCCGGCGTGGTCTGATGCGCCGCCGCGGCTCGCTGGATGCCACCAATACGGCTGATCGCCGTTGAGATCAGCCCAGTGCGTAGCCCCGCTGCGGTGAGAGCGGTTGAGAGGAATGTTGCGGTGGTGGTCTTCCCGTCGGTTCCCGTTACGCCGATCGCTAGAAGCTCTTCGGCTGGATCACCCTCCCACCACGCAGCCGCAGCCGCTAAGGCGGCACGAGCATCACGAACGACGATGATCGGCACGCTCGAGGCAACCTGTTGTTCGCACAACACCGCGGCAGCACCCCGTTCCGTAGCGCTGGCGATAAACGTTGCACCATCGGCGTTCTGCCCAGGGATTGCAACGAAGATGCCGCCTACTGCCACCAGCCGTGAATCGTGTGTGGGCGCGCTGGTGATGGTGATCTCCGTCGTTACGGGTGCCATCGTTACGGGTGCCGTCACTACGAGGCGCAACTCCTGCAGTCTGGTAATCAGTTCGCGCAGTGGACGCTCGCTCATCAGCGACCCCCTCTCACTCGGCCGAGCAGTGAACGGAGAGCGAGCGCACGCGGACGGAGCACGATGCGGTGCGCACCCGCCATCGGCGTCCAGACTGCCCCGAACGACGCCTTGTGTGCGTACAGGCCGTACATCGCATCACCCTCTACCGGCAGATCTCGATGTCCAGCAATGTCCACACCGCCGAGATCGGTGATTCGGCGCTCTCCGGCTGCAATCTTGATCGCGGTCCAGCGCAATAGGGCGAGAGCCCCTGGCGTCTCCTTCCGCGCGATCGGATCGTCGCCCGATGCGTCTGTCGTGATGCGCTCGCCGTGTCGCAAGATCACGATGAAGGCGATGAGCGCGTCAGCCGCGCCGCGCACAGCAAGGATCTCCGCACGTTCCGTGGCGACAAGCTGATCCCACCAGCGGACCATGGCCGCAGATGAGCCAAGTGCAAACGATTTTCGCTGCGCCGTCGCCTCGAGCAGAATCTGCACCTGAGCCCATGTTGCTACGCGCTCGGGTGCCGGAGTAAGGTGCGTGATTCGCTCCGCCACGAAGCCAGCACGTTCGGCGAGCGCGATGCGTTGGCGTGTGCTCTTGGTGATCCCTTCAAAGAGGTCGGCCTCCGACGTTCCAGTCGCGCTGGCGCGCAGCACCATCGTGTGTTGGCTCGGAAAGATCTCGTCGGACTTTTGTAGCCCCGCCTTGCGGAGTGCTGCCTCAGTCGCCTCGCCGGCCGGCAGCCATGGATCCGTATCGAGCGAGACGAGTCCGTACTCCGCTCCGAGCCACGTTGCAGCGCGGTCAATGCGCTCCGCAACCGCAACTGCTTGAGCGAGGGTGCCACCCCACGGAACGATTGGTCCACGTGGCGCATGCCCCTTCGGTAGACCGAAGAGTGGGGCGCGATTCAGAAGGATCCCGAGTGGGGCGTCATCAATCTCAAGGGCGATCGCCTCGCGCCCAAGGCTGGCGCGATAGGCAAGCCAGGCGCTCCCCTGGTGCACGTCGCCACCCGGCGCATCAACGGCGCGTGCGTCCCAGGTGCGTTGCGCCTCAAGAGAGCTCAGGTCGATGCGGCGAATCGTCATAGTGCCCCCTCAGCGCGCAGGAGGAACGGGCGAACTCCCTTTGGCGCGAGTGGAGCGATGCGGCGTAACAGCGGAAGCGCCTCTCGTCGCCGCGCCAGAATCGTGAGAAGAACATATGTAGTGAGCCCAACGGTGGTGCCCAGCGCTGCAACTGCCGCCCCTGGCAGTACCCCCGATAGTCGTGCCCCCTCGAGGAGTGGCTGCGTGATCGCAGCGGCGAGTCCAGCGGAGAGGAGCGCCGCAAGGAGCGCAAATAGGGTGGTGCCAACGACAGTCGCGGCGTTCAGCACCTGCTTATGTGTAATGAGCAGGGTGAGCAAGACGGCCGCCTCGATCCAGGTGCCGAGCGGTAGCGAAACTGCAATCCCCGTCACTCCCGCAAACGGAACCCAGAGAGTCGCGTGAGCAAAGATCACGAGATTGCCACCAATCTCGGCGAGGGTGGGTCGCACCGTGTCGCGCAGCCCGTAAAAGAGACGCACAACGACCGAAATCACGCCATGCGCAACGAGGCCGAGAAGAAGGAGTCGAAGTAGATCTGCCGTCGCGACCGCGGAGAGATCATCAATGTTTCCGCCGACCACAAGCCGCACTGCGTCGTACGAGAAGAGTGCGCCCAGTGTGGCGATGGGAGCCATCATCCAGATCACGACACCGATGCTTGAGGTCGCCAGCGTACGCACCGCCGCGAGATTGCCGCGTGCCGCTTGCGCGGCCACCTTTGGCAGGATCGCAATGCCGATCGACGAAGTAACCAGGGCGAGCGGCACCTGCAAGAGGGTAAATGCGTAGGACCAGATGGTGATCGCACCTGGCCCCGTGCTCCCAGCGAGTGCAATGAGATACGCGAGCAACAGCTGCACCAGCACCACCGAGCCAACGCGAGGCAGGAGTGAGCGCAGCGCTTCGCGAAGGAGAGGATCACGGAAGTTGGGACGCGCCGGACGCAGGTTGCTTCGAACGAGCACGGTCGCGGCAATGAGCAATACGGCGATCGCGCCAGCGGCGGTACCGATTGCTGGGCCATAGCCGCCAGACTCTCGACCCCCAATCAGTGCGCCTGCGATGGTGCCTGAGCTGTACACGAGGCCAGTGATGGCGGTGACGCCGAATCGCGATCGCGCTGCAGCAGCACTGGTGCAGATCGCTGAGAGCGCAAGCGCGATCGTGGCCACGAGCAAGATGACGCTGAGATCTGCCACCTCGCGCTGCTGTGCGCTCGGAAGCCCGCCCACCAGGAGACCGCTCAGCGCGTTTGCGCCGAACACAACCACCAGTGAGAAGAGACCGAGGAGCGCGAGCATGGCAATAAAGACCGAACCGAGGAGGCGTTGTGCACGTCGCTGTTCTCCTTGCTCAAGGAGTGAGCTCAGCTGCGGTACGAGCACGGTTGCGATTGAGCCAGCAGCAACCAGCGCAAACACGATGTCGGGAATTCGGAATGCGGCGAGGAACGGGTCGAGTGTTCCGCTTGCGCCAAACACGGCAATGAGCACAGTGATGCGCGCCCAACCCGCAATGCGCGACGCGAGTGCGCCGGCGGCAAGAACGGAGCTGTTTCGCGCCGTACTCGATCGAACTACTGG
>JBDLWN010000018.1:0-2773 GCA_039804225.1 Chloroflexota bacterium | reverse complement strand
AGCGAATCGATCGTGCTGCGCTTCTTCTGCGTTGGCACGGTTCCTCCTTCTCTGGACGCACAGGCCGGTGCGTCTCGGCGGATGCAGCTGGCACCCCTGCAACTCTTCGCGTCACAGGGGGTCGCGCGTTCCGCGAGAAACCCTCTGCCTCAGCATGCCCACTCCTTGGTCGACCTTGCGGTTGACCTCTGAGTGACTTAAGTCCCCTGCCTCACGGCGGGGGTCACAGGCCCTCTTCGGCGAATCGTCGTATTTCGTCTCCCGAGCGTCTCCACTCGGGCGCTATGTTCGGTCGGCCAGCCGGGCCGACGCGGATGGGAAGTTTACCCCGCGACCGCCAGCAGTGCTGGTACGTCAACGGCAACACCAGGCCCCATAGAGGCGGAGATGCTGACGCCCTTGATGAAGGTGCCCTTGAGGCCCGTTGGCTTGGAACGGTTCACGGCATCCAGCAGGGTCGCCAGGTTTCCGACGATCTGCGCTTCCGTGAAGCTCGCCTTGGCGAAACCGAGATGGATGATCGCGGCCTTGTCGACCTTGAACTCCACGCGGCCCGACTTCAACTCGGCGATGGTGCGCTCGAGGTCATTGGTGATCGTGCCGGCCTTCGGGTTCGGCATCAGGCCCTTGCGGCCGAGCACCTTACCGAGCTTACCGACCTGACCCATCATGTCTGGCGTGGCAATGGCAACGTCGAAGTCGCTCCAACCACCATCAACCTTGGCGATCAGATCGGCGGCGCCGACCTCATCTGCGCCGGCCTTCGTCGCCTCGTTCGCCTTCTCGCCCTGGGCGAAGACGGCGATGCGCACTCGCTTACCGGTGCCGTGTGGGAGGCCGATGGTGCCACGCACCATCTCATCAGACTGTCGTGGGTCGACGCCGAGGCGAATATGGACCTCGATCGTCTGGTCAAACTTCGCGGTCGCGGTCTTCTTCACCAGTGCAGCGGCCTCGGTTGGCTCGTACTGCTTCTCTGGGTCAACCAGCTTTGCCGCTTCGATGTAACGCTTCCCGTGCTTTGCCATCTCGTGTCCTCCTTGTCGGCCGTTTGTCGGCCTCCCCCTTCACCGCGGGGTTGCGGCGATCGTCAGGCGACGACCTCTACTCCCATCGACTTTGCTGATCCCTCGATCATCTTGCAGGCCGCCTCAATCGTAGGGGCGTTGAGATCCGCCATCTTCTTGGATGCGATCTCTTCGACTTGCGCGCGGGTGATCTTGCCGACGTTGCCGGCCTTGTGATCGCCTGCACCCTTCTCAATGCCCGCCGCCTTGCGAATCATGTCCGCTGCTGGTGGGGTCTTGAGTACGAAGGTGAACGAACGGTCCTCAAAGATCGTGATCACGGCTGGAATCACCTCGCCCTTGCGGTCGGAGGTCTTCTCGTTATAGGACTTCGTGAACTCAACGATGTTGATGCCGTGAGGCCCGAGGGCCGTACCGACTGGTGGCGCTGGAGTTGCCCCACCCGCGGGGAGCTGCAGCGTGACGGTTGCGCGAATCTTCTGTGCCATGGTGCGCTCCTCTCTACTTCCGGATTACAGCTTCGATACTTGGAGCAGGTCGAGTTCCACAGGCGTCTCGCGCCCGAAGATCGAGACCAACACCTTGACCTTGCTTCGCTCTGGGTCGATATCCTCGACCGTGCCAACGAAGTCTGAGAATGGTCCGTCGTTAACGCGAACGGACTGGCCCTTGACGAAGGCAACCTTGACCGTTGGCGCCTGGCCCACGCCGAGCTGACGGAGAATCTGCTTCACCTCAGTCTCGGTGAGCGGAACTGGGTCGGCCTTCATGCCAGGGATTGCAGAGCCGCCGACGAAGCTTGTTACGCCTGGCGTGTTGCGCACGACGTACCAGCTCTCTGGCTCCATGATCATGTCGACGAGTACGTAGCCTGGATAGATCTTCTTCTGCACGGTCGTTCGCACGCCGCTGCGGATCACGATCTCATCTTCCATTGGCACAACGACCTGGAAGATGCGGTCGGACATGTCCATCGACTCAATGCGGTGCTCAAGGTTCGCCTTCACCTTGTTCTCAAATCCTGAGTAGGTGTGGATGGCGTACCAGTGGCGCTTCGCCGTTGGTGCCGGCTTCTCAGCCGCGGCGCTTCCGGTCTCGGGGCTCAGTGCATCAGTCACAGGTTTCTCCTCGTCCAGATACTCAGGCGGGGTTGATCAGCTTGAGGATTTCAGTAAAGAGCAGGTCCCAGAAGGCGATATAGAAGCCCACGACCAGCGAGGCGGCGAAGACGAGCACGGTGAGCACACGGATCTGCCCGCTGGTTGGCCATGCCACCTTGCGCAGTTCCGAGATTGCCTCCGAGAAAAATTTGCGGATTCGCTTCACGCTCGTTTGCTCCTTCGCTTCACTTCACTCCCTCTGCGACCGTAGCCGAGAGGCTGGCAGGGGCGGCCGGACTCGAACCGACAACAACCGGTTTTGGAGACCGGGACTCTACCAATTGAGCTACGCCCCTACTGATGCTCTCCTTGCGCCTGACCTACTTCGTCTCGCGATGCATGCGCTGCACGCGACATCGCGGACAGTACTTCATCAACTCGAGACGATTCGGGTCATTGCGCTTGTTCTTACGCGTCGTGTACGTGCGCTCCTTGCACTCCGTGCACGCGAGTTGCAGCGTGGGTCGGTTCTCTGCCTTTGCCATCTGCTACTCGGTGATCTTCGTGATCGAGCCAGCGCCAACGGTGCGGCCGCCTTCGCGAATCGCGAAGCGCTGACCGACCTCGATGGCGATGGGGGTGATG
>JBDLWN010000017.1:0-2607 GCA_039804225.1 Chloroflexota bacterium | reverse complement strand
CTCGTTGGTATTCGCGGTGCCCCTGTGGAGGTGGAGGTTGATGTAGCCACGGGGATCCCTGCGGTGCGAATCGTGGGTCTTCCTGACGCCGCCGTTGGCGAAGCACGAGAGCGGATTCGATCAGCGATCCGTGCCTCTGGATTCACCTGGCCGGCGCGTCGCATCACCGTAAATCTCGCCCCCGCAGACCTGCGAAAGAGTGGTGGCACTTTTGACCTTGCAATTGCACTCGGAATCCTTGCGGCGAGTGGTCAGTTGCGGCTTGCGGGACGCCAGATTGCTGCGATCGGCGAGCTTGCCCTTGACGGGCGTGTTCGAGACATACCGAGAGCCCTTCCACTCGCACTTCCGCTGGCGTCGCGCCCCGAGCACACGCTGCTCCTTCCTGTGGAGACGGCGGCGCAACTCTGCGCGCACCCTTCGGCATCTACGTTTGGTGTTGCGACACTGAGCGAAGCGGTCGCGCTGCTTCACGGAGCGGCGCCAACAGCTCGGGAAACCTTCGTACGCGAAGGTTCGGCTGAACTGGTGGACGCAGACCGCCGCATACCAGCACCAGACCTCTCTTCCATTCGCGGTCAACCGATCGCTGTTCGGGCGCTGATGATCAGCGCGGTCGCTCGACTTCCGATCCTCCTTGAGGGCCCTCCTGGGGTAGGGAAATCAATGCTTGCACATGCGCTGCACGGCATTCTTCCCGACCTTACTGCGGCAGAAGCAACTGAGGTGACGGCAATCACATCAGCCGCGGGGAGGCGCACTTCGGGGCTGCGACCACCACTGCGTTCACCGCATCACGATCTAACAGTTGCCGGTTTGATCGGCGGTGGGGCGCGGATGACGCCTGGCGAGTTGACATGGGCGCATCGTGGGCTCCTCGTCCTGGACGAGATAGGCGAGTTTCGCCGCGACACACTGGAGGCGTTGCGCGAACCTCTTGAGCGTGGAGTGGTGCGCCTCTCGCGCGCTGGGCGAGCGGAGGAGTTCCCCGCGGCGGCCCTCATCGTTGCAACGGGTAATCCGTGTGGCTGCGGCGAACTAGAGTCACAGAGTGGCGCGTGTCTCTGTACCCCACGCGCGCGGCGTCACGGCAGCCTATCTCTCTCTGCCCCGATTCGTGATCGTTTTGCGCTGCGGGTGCGTCTTGGCCGGCCAGTCGCACCGATCAGCACCCTTCCCGCGGGGAGAATCACCACAGCGGCGGCTCGGGAGGCCGTTACTGCAGCGCGTGAGGTTGCGCCATCGACCGTTGAGAGCGTCAAGCGAGCCGATGCGCTGCTGCTGCGGACATACGCACGAACGCATGCAGATCGCATCAGCGGGCGCGGATGGTCGCACATCTGCGCAGTCGCCGCTGCAGGAGCACTTCTGAGTGGTCGTGAGACGTTCGGTGAGGAGGAACTTGCCGAAGCGCTGCACCTTGTTGGTGTTCACTAATGCGGACACTGATGCCAGGGGACCCATCAATTCCAGAACGCCGCCAGATCAGACTCGGCCTGAGCCCCGATCAAGATCGACGTCGACCACTCTGGCTTGAGGGTGATGCGTCGGTGCTGCGCCTCCCCGCGATTGGAATTGTTGGCACGCGCCAGCCGAGCGCTCACGGTCTTGCAGCTGCACGAACGGTTGCAGCGACATGTGTCGCGGAGGGCTGGGTTGTCGTGAGTGGTGTGGCACGCGGGATCGATGAGGCGGCCCATGAGGCTGCGCTGCGTGCCGGCGGGAGAACGATTGGCGTACTGCCGAGCCCAGCACCCGAAGGGTTGCGGCAGGGTGCGCGAGGGCTCGGGAGACGGATGACGGCTGCCGGCGCGCTGATCTCTGATCGGCCACAAGGAACCCCGCCAGCTGCATGGAGTTTTGTGTCACGAAACAGTCTTCTCGCCGCGCTCTGCGATGGCATGATCGTCGTCGAAGCACCGGAGGGGAGCGGGGCCCTGATCACCGCCGAAGCGGCAGCGGAGTTCGCTATCCCGCTCGCATTCGTTACCGCCCCATTTAGCGCGAAGAGCGCGGCGGGCGGTCTCTCCTGGCTTGCACGCGCGGTGGAGCCAACCCTCCTCCCTCCTGAAGTGCCTCCACCGCACCTCCTCATTGATGAGCAGGGACTTCGCGCTTGGCTTCGTGTCTGTGCATCGTCCTTGCGTGAAGACGTGACTGTCCGTGCGCCCCACGCACGTACCATCGCCTTGCCACCGTCGCAGGACGGAATCCGTGGATTTGATCCTTCGGGCACTCGACCGAGCAGGCGCGGCGGGCCTGACGGAGGGCGACCTACTCGGGGTCAGCGAGGGGGTGGAGGAGGCGCTGCCGACGGCGCTCACGCTCTTTGCACTCCAGGGGCTCGCTGAGCAGCGAGGGGGGCGTTGGAGGGTCTCTGAAGGGGCGGTGCTACGCTCTCGCGGATGAGTAAGGGAGTGACGAAGAACCTGGTCATTGTGGAGTCGCCCGCCAAGGCAGCCACGATTGAGCGCTACCTCGGCCCCGATTACACGGTGCTCGCCTCGTACGGTCACGTTCGTGACCTCCCGCAGAAGGCTCGACGGGCGGCAAAGGGGAGCGTTGCAGCGAAGCGTCCGCGACGTAAAAAGGGCGACCCACCCGCAC
>JBDLWN010000016.1:0-5046 GCA_039804225.1 Chloroflexota bacterium | reverse complement strand
CGCTGCGTCAAACGCAGCGCGCATCACCTCTAATGGAGCTGGTCGCCCCGTCCACAGTTCAAACGCCGCCGCACCCTGCAGCAGCAACATCTCACGTCCGTCGATCGCTTCGGCCCCCGCGGCGCGTGCCGTGCGCACCAGGGCGGTCTCGCCCGGCGCGTAGACCACATCAATCAGAAACTGTCCGGCGCGGAAGGCCGCGGCGGGGAGTGGCAGCGCACCGTTGTTCAGGCCGAGCGTGGTGGCGTGCACCACGAGTCCCGCAATCTGCGCCTCTTCAACAAGGAGACCTTCGTGCCACGGTGCGGCGCGCACCGTAAGGTGCGGTGAGGCCTTGCGCACTGCGGCGACGAGCCGCTCGGCGCGGGCTAAGTGGCGATTCGCAATGGAGATCTGCGCAACACCGGCGGTGACGAGCGCCGAGATCGCCGCCTTCGCCGCGCCACCGGCGCCAAGCACCAGCGCATGTCGCGGTGTGCGTCGACCATCGAGCAGACCATCAAGCGCGCCGCGGAAGCCCGCCGCGTCGGTATTCCGGCCAATAAGTCGGCTCCCCGCACGAGTGATGGTGTTGACGGCGCCAATCTGCACAGCGTCGTCGGTGAGCGAGTCAAGGAGCGGCGCGATCTTCTCCTTATGCGGCACCGTTACGTTCGCCCCCATGACCAGTGGATCGGCACGGAACTCGGCAACGACACGGGCGAGATCAGCAGGGGCCACATCTATCGCCTCGTACTTCACTGGCAGGGCGATTGAATCAAATGCCGCCTGCTGGAAGGCTGGCGAGAGACTGTGCTCCACCGGGTGCCCCAAGAGGAGAATGCGACGCCCACTCATGCCGCGGCTCCAACGCGTGCCAAATCTTGATAGAAGGTGGGGTAGCTCACCGCCGCTGCGGCCGGGTCATCGACCGAGACCTCAGCGCCACTCACGAGGCCAGCAATCGCAAAGGTCATCGCCAGACGATGGTCGCCAAGTGACTTGGTCAAACCAGACGCCGGTCGGCCGCCGCCGGCGAAGTGCAGGTCGTCGCCCGAAACTGAAATCGTCAGCCCAAGTGCTGTTAGGCCAGCGGCGACACCGGCGATACGGTCGCTCTCCTTGGCGCGCAGTTCGCCCGCACCGCGAATGCTCGTTGCGCCGGTGGCCATGGCGGCCGCCAGCGAGAGGATCGGCACCTCGTCGATGGCCAGCGCCACGTCGGTTGGTGTCATGTCAATGCCGTGAAGGGCCGCACTGCGCACGCGCAGGTCGCCAACCGGCTCCCCAGAACCGTCGTCGGCGGCAGGAAACTCGTCGATGCGGGCGCCCATGCGCTGCAACAGTTCGATGGCATGGCGTCGGGTGGGGTTCAACGAGACGCCGCGAATGAGGAGATCGGCGTCGGGGTGCAGGCTCCCCGCCACGAGCCAGAAGGTGGCCGACGATGGATCGCCCGGAATGGTGACCAGCGGGAGGGCAGACAGTTCGCCCGGAGCGATGGAAACCGTCGTTCCGCTCCCATCGCGAGCGGTGCGTAGCGCAGCGCCGCGCGCTAGCAGCATTCGTTCAGAGTGATCGCGGGTGGCGACCGTCTCGCGATAGGTGCTTTCGCTCGTTGCCGCCAGCGCAGCGAGCAGCACGCACCCCTTTACCTGTGCGCTTGGAGTTGCTGGAGCCCAGTCGATGCCGCGCAGCGCACCACCCGTAATGGTGAGCGGCGCACGTGTGCCCGCCTCGCCAGAACCCGCAGCTGCCGCGCCCATCGCGGCGAGCGGCTCAAGCACTCGTGCCATCGGTCGACTCTGTAGCGACGCGTCGCCCGTCAAGGTGTGCACGCCAGGCACGCCCGCTACGAGGCCCGCACCGAGTCGCATCGAGGTTCCCGAGTTGCCGCAATCGAGCGGCACAGCAGCTCCACGCAGCGAAGCACGTCCGCCAGAGCGTACGCGCCAGCGCGCCGTGCCTGGGGCATCGTCGGGCGATGTCGCTTCACGCGAAACAGAAGCGCCGAGCGCGGCAACGATGCCTGCGGTGGAGCGCACGTCGTGGCCGTCGCCAGCGCCCACTACGAGCGTCTCGCCGTCGGCGAGTGCGGCGTAGAGGAGCGCACGATGGCTCATTGACTTATCGCCTGGAAGGCGCAGCTCGCCGCGCAGACGATCGCTCATCGCTCGGAGGCCTCGCCTGGGTTTGCGTGCATTGGTGAAACGACCGAATGAATAGTGCGTAGTTCGCCCGCAAGGCGCGAGAACATCGGCAAGGTGAGGGACTGCTCGCCGTCGGACCAGGCCTCTTCGGGCTTCGGGTGCACCTCGACCATGATCCCGTCGGCACCAGCGGCAACGCCAGCGTACGACATCGGCGCCACCATCCAACGCTTCCCAGTGGCGTGGCTCGGGTCAACGATAACTGGAAGGTGCGTGAGTTGGCGCAAGATCGGCACCGCATTCAAGTCGAGCGTATTGCGCGCCGCCGTCTCAAAGGTGCGGATGCCGCGCTCGCAGAGGATCACCTGGCGGTTACCCGCAGCCAGGATGTACTCGGCGGCGAGGAGCCACTCTTCGATCGTGCCCGAGAGGCCGCGCTTCAGCATCACCGGCATGCGCGTGCGCCCTACGGCGTTCAACAGCGAGAAGTTCTGCATGTTGCGCGTGCCGATCTGCAGCACGTCGGCGAACTCGGCGACCATGTCGACCTGCGCCGGCTCCATCACCTCCGTAATAATTGGCAGGCCGGTGCGCTCGCGCGCTTCGGCTAGGAGACGCAGCCCCTCGAGGCCGAGCCCCTGGAAGGCGTAGGGCGAGGTGCGAGGCTTGAATGCACCGCCGCGGAGCAGGGTTGCCCCCGCAGCAGCAACGCCCGAAGCAACTTCGAAGAGTTGCTCGCGAGATTCGATCGAGCATGGCCCCGCCATCAGCGTAAGTGGGCCGCCGCCGATCACGGCATCGCGCACCTTGACGATGGTTGGTTCCTTGCGGAACTCCTGCGAGCTCAAGCGGTAGGCGCGAGATGGGCGTGCCACCGAGGCAACGCCCGGCATCCCCACAAACTCGTCACGCAACGTTTCATCAAAGCCCTTCGGGCCGAGGAGGGCGAGGGTCAACCCGCGTACGGATGGCTCGTCGTACACGGCGAGACCGGCTGCAGTAGCGCGGCTACGGATCGCCGCGATCTGTTCAGCAGTTGCCGACTGGTTGATTCGTACAAACATTGGTCACTCCACTCGCTTGGCGGACTCCCTGGTGCCGCTTCTGGGGGGTAAAGAAAAGAGCAGAGGTCTCCCTCTGCTCACATCCCGGCAGGACCGCCGGTCAGACGCTTACGCGCCTGGGCTGGTCATGCCGGGTATCGAAAGAAGAAGCGGTTCACCATGCCCAAACTCTACGGCGGCGCGCGCCGTGGGTCAAGAAAGCGGAATTTCTGCGAAAAAAGTGGAGCCCGTCGCGTCGCCGCAGAGCAGGAAAAGCGCCACGAAGCGGGGCGATAGTGCAAAAACACGCACAACTTCACCCCATACGCACTTGTTTCGTGTGTGGCGGCGGCAATAGGGCCCTCTGAGCGCATCTGAACGGGCCAGCGCATTGATTCCGCACGAAATACCCCCTACCAAAAGGGGATTTGCCCCGCGCTGGGCTTGAGCGCACCCCGCAACTCGGTATCAGGAGCTGATCTAAAGCGAGGCCGGGTGGTCCCTGCCGCTGAAAATCGAAATTTCACGCTTGCAGTTATCCACATTGTGTTTTAGTTTTCCACAAGCCCCAACAATGGGGCGGAGTTATGGCCGTCCGAAGTACGGACTGGTCAGAGTGGAGGTTAAGCACATGGCTGTAAAGAAGCGAAAGGCCGCTGCGAAGCGCAAGCCTGCTGCCAAGAAGGTCGCTAAGAAGCGAACCGCGAAGAAGGCCGTAGCCAAGAAGGCTCCAGCCAAGCGAAAGGCCAAGCGCAAGACGGCGAAGAAGGCCGTTGCGAAGAAGGCCCCTGCGAAGCGCAAGCGCAAGACGGCGAAGAAGGCCGTTGCGAAGAAGGCCCCTGCGAAGCGCAAGCGCCGCAAGACGGCGAAGAAGGCTGTAGCCAAGAAGGCTCCGGCCAAGCGCAAGCGCCGCAAGACGGCGAAGAAGGCCGTTGCGAAGAAGGCCCCTGCGAAGCGCAAGCGCCGCAAGGCAGCCAAGAAGAAGTAACTTTTAACGATCCGTCGAGGATCGTTCGAGAGGCGTCCAGGGAAACCTGGGCGCCTCTCTCTTTTTCCCCGCATACTTGACCGCATGACTCGACCAATTGTTGTCAGCGACATGGATGGCACCCTCACCACCGCTGAGACGTGGCGCGGCGTGCACCAATGGATTCGCGCGAACTACCCGAGCCCCGCGGCGAGCCGGTTCATTACCGTGCGGTTACCGCTCGTCTTATTCGCACGCAGTGGCCTCTTGAACAAGGAGCGCTTCCGCGCGCGCTGGCTTGAAGATCAAACAGCGCTGCTGCGCGGTTTACCTGCAGGCCAGCTCGCCGCTATGGGGGAGTGGGTCGTCGAGCACCTGCTCTGGCCCGCCCGACGCGTCGAAGCGGTCGCTGCAGTGCAGGCGGCACTTGCTACAGCACGTGCGGCCGACCCAACCACTGAACTTGTTCTCGCAACGGGCGGGTATCAACCGGTCGCCAAGGCCTTCGCAAAGAAGCTCGGCGCCACCATCGCACTCGGCACCCCATTTGAAGTACTCGACGGAGTCGCCACTGGGAAGCTCGCCGCACCAACGCAATCTGGCGAAGAGAAGGCACGTGCCGTGCAGGCCTCTGCCGCGGGTGGTCGAATTCTGGCCGCCTTCGGCGACACTGCGGCCGACATCCCGCTCCTCAAACTAGCGGAGCGCGCGATTGTGGTGGCTCCTGACAGCGCACTTGCACTCGAAGCCGCCCGTAAGGGCTGGGAGCGCCTCGGCTAGCGTTCGGCGGGTGATTCTGGGATACTCGCGCTCGGTCTCGGAGAGGTCGCATAGAGGTCTAGTGCAGCGGTTTGCTAAACCGCCACGTGGGGTTTTCCTGCGTCGAGGGTTCGAATCCCTCCCTCTC
>JBDLWN010000015.1:0-5834 GCA_039804225.1 Chloroflexota bacterium | reverse complement strand
GTCGTATCGCATCCGGTGCCACCGCCTCTGGTGCACCCGTTTTCATTCTTGCCGGTTCTGGCTCGGAGTCGGCTCTCGCGCTTGAGGCGGGGCTGCGGATCGCCGCAGCCGGTACGCCGATTGTGGTGGCGCTCTGCGGCACGCGCGCGCGACCAGAGCATGCGGCAGCCTCGGCCGCTTGGGATCGCCTTGAGTCACTGACAAGCGCGCGGCGCTTCCGCGTACCCGATTTGCGTGAGGCGGCGCACTTCCGCGCGGGCATTGAAGATGTGGCACTCGTCATCGAAGCCCTTGGCAGCTCCACCGATGCGATCGTACCGCCCGTGCCAACGCAGGCCGGAATTGATTTGGTGATTCGGGCGCGCGCTGCTGGCGTGCCGTGCCTGGCGATTACGGCGCCGGTTGGGCTTGACCCCGAGACGGGGAGCCGACGGCGCGGTGCACCTGGCGCAGATGTGACCATCACGCTACATCGCCCGTTGATTACGCTTCTCAGCGAGACGTCGCGCAGGCTCGTCGGCGAACTGCTTGTTGCGCCGATTGATCTGCCGCGCGACGCCGACACCCTGGCACAGTGAGCCAGCCAACAAGCCCACTCCGCTCGGCAACGCTTGCAGCGCTCGCCGCTGGTGCAGTGGTCCTGGTGTTGCAGGAGATCAGCGTGCTGGTGCCACCGATTGGTGGAGCAGTACGCAGCCTGCCGATCGTCGCGATCGTGCTGGTGCTGGCAACGATTTATATCGTGGTGCAGTTGATCCGTTCGCGATAACTCGCTAGTCGCGCTGCAGCATCCCTGTATCAAAGGTTCGCTCGGTGCCGTCGCGCAGTCGCGCGATGTTGTCGGCGTGGGCGAGCCACACAAGTGCGGGCCCAATCACGGCGTAGGTGGCGATCGCAGGGTCAAGACCCGTCGGCGAAATCGCGTTGGCGACAATCAAGATTGGGGTGAACGCCGCTGCGGCGGAGATTGATCCGAGCGAGACGAGCCGCGTGCGCCAGATCAGGATGAAGAAGAATGGGGCAGCGGCTGCGAGCGCGGCGGGCGCAATCGCGAGCGCAGTGCCGAATCCAGTGGCAATGCCGCGACCCCCCTTGAAGCCGACCCAGACCGAACGAGTCGATCCGATCACGGCGAAGAGCGCCGCGGCTACCTCCCACCACGCGCCCGCACTATCGCCGTTTGAGGCGGCGAGGCTGCGCACTGCGAGAACGGGGAGGGTCCCCTTGAGAATGTCGCCCGCGGAAACCACGGCGGCGCGGCGGCGGCCCAGGGCTCGGAGAGCGTTCGTCCCGCCAGTGCGGCCAGAGCCGATGGAGCGCGGATCGGCCCCCCCAGTGAGTCGCGCCACGATCAGGCCGAAGGGGATAGAGCCTGCCAGATAGGCGCCGAGCGTCGCTGCAAGAACGAGCTGAATGTCCATGGCGGCGGAGGATAGCAGTGCGGCGTAGGATTCCCGTATGCCCGACTACGACCTCCTCGTTCTCGGCGGTGGAACCGGTGGCTATGCGGCCGCCTTCCGTGCCGCCCAGCTCGGCAAGCGCGTGGCGCTCGTCGAGCAGGCCAAGGTGGGTGGCACCTGTCTGCACTGGGGCTGCATCCCTGCCAAGGCGATGCTCGAGAGCGGGGACCTGCTCGCCAAGATCGGCAAGGCGGCCGACTTCGGCATTCAGATCACCCCCGCCACCGGCATCGACACAACGGTCGTCGGCGCGAGACGCGACAAGATCGTGGCCAAAATGCATGCGGGGCTCAAGAGCCTCTTCAAGAAGAACAACGTCGAGCTGATCCCGGGTCGCGGCACCATCACCGCACCTGGCACCGTCAACGCGGCGCTCGTCGACGAGGCTGGCGCATCAACCGGTGAAGAGCGCACCATCACCGCGACCGACATCGTGGTCGCAACCGGCTCAAGCGTGCGCGGCATTCCAGGCCTCGAGACCGACGGCAAGATCGTCGTGAACAGTGACGACATCGTCACGGGGGCGCTGCATCCGAAGCGCGTGATCGTGGTTGGCGGCGGCGCCGTTGGCTGCGAGTTTGCCTCGTACTTCCGCGACCTTGGCGCTGAGACCACCATCGTTGAGATGCTTCCAGCGCTCGTGCCACTCGAAGATCGCGACGCATCAAAAGAGCTTGCGCGCGCCTTTACCAAGCGTGGCATCGCGATTCACGTCGCACACCGCATCACCGAGGGGAGCCTGGTACGCAGTGCTGATGGCGTATCGCTCAACATTGAGCCGGTCGACGGCACGGGCACCGCAACGGCGCTCAGTGCCGACCTGCTCGTTGTTGCCGCTGGTCGTGTGCCGAACAGCGGCAACATCGGCCTCGAGAACACCGCAGCCATTGTTGAGCGTGGCTTCATTACGGTCGACGCGCAGATGCGCACCAAGCAGGAGCACCTCTACGCCGTCGGTGACGTGATCGGTGGGCTGCAGCTCGCGCACGTTGCCGCACACGAGGGCCTGATCGCCGCCCACGCGATTGCCGGTCAGCCAATCCACGAGATGAACTACACGAAGCAGCCACGCGCCACCTACTGTCGCCCCGAAGTGGCGTCGGTTGGCGCCACCACCCAGGAGTTGGAGCGCGACGGCGTGCCGTTCGTTGCAGGGGTGATGCCGTTCGCTGCGATCGCCAAGGCGCACATCGGTGGCGACAGCGACGGGTTCTGCAAGGTACTGCGACACGCCGAGAGTGGCGCCCTTCTCGGCGTGCACATGGTTGGTCCGAAGGTTACGGACCTCATCGCCGAGGCGAGCTTGGCGCTGGAGCTTGGCGCCACCGCCCAACAGCTTGGCGGCACCACGCATCCACATCCAACGCTCAGCGAGGTGCTCGGCGAGGCGGCGCTCGTCTCGCTCGGCCGTTCGGTGAACTTCTAGTGGCCGGGTCACCACTCATCGGGCGACAGCTCCCTATGCTTGGCGCCGCGCCGAGCCACACCGAAGAGATCCTCGTTGCATCGAAGCACCCAGAGTGGATTCGCTCCAAGGCTCCAGGCGGTGCACGCCACCGCGAGCTGCAGTCGCTGATGCGCACGCAGAGCCTGAACACCGTCTGCGAAGAGGCGCGCTGCCCGAACATTGGCGAGTGCTGGGAGCAGGGGACTGCCACCGTGATGATTCTTGGTGACACCTGCACGCGCGCCTGTGGCTTCTGCGCCGTGAAGACCGGCCGCCCTGATGGACTCGACCTCGACGAGCCGCGCCGCGTGGCCGAGGCACTGGCTTCGCTGAATCTTGACCATGTGGTCGTGACCAGCGTTGCCCGTGACGATCTTGCCGACGGTGGCGCGGCGATTTTCGCCGCCACGATTCGTGAGCTTCGCGCCCTTGCGCCCGACACGGGCGTTGAGGTGCTGATCCCTGACTTCGACGGCCGCGAAGAGCCGCTCCGTGCGGTGATGGAGGCGGCCCCCGACATCGTCGACCACAACCTCGAGACGGTGAAGCGCCTACAGAAGCCGGTGCGCAAGCGCGCCCGCTGGGAGCGCTCGCTTGAGGTGATTCGCCGCGCCAAGGAGATGGCGACAGAGCTAGGCAACCCGGTGCACACCAAGAGCTCGCTGATGGTTGGCCTTGGCGAGGAGCGCACCGAACTGACCGAGGCGTTCCAGGCGCTGCGCGCCGTCGAGTGCGACGTGCTGACGATTGGGCAGTACCTGCGCCCGACCGCCGAGCACCTGCCACTGGTGCGCTACTACACGCCCGCAGAGTTCGATGAGATGCGCGACGAGGCGCTGGCACTCGGCTTCAAGCATGTGGAGTCGGGCCCGCTGGTGCGCAGCTCGTATCACGCCCGCGACCAGGTGCCGTCCGGCTCGCCTGCGCTGCGCGGTCGCCGCGCGGAGCGAGCGAGCGCATGAGTCGCAGCACCACGCTCAGCCCGCGCATTCCGCTGGCTGAGCTGCACTGCCACCTGGGCGGCTCCGTTACTCCCGCGATCATGTGGGGGATCGCACACTCGCAGGGGATTCGACTCCCATCAAAGGACTACTGGGCCTTCCGCAAGATGATCACGGCGGGAGCCAAGCGCACGCGCAGCTTCAACGGTTACCTGGACCTCTTCCACTGGACCGAGTTAATTCAGTCATCGCCAATTGCCGTCGAGCGATCCGTGTACGAGGTGGTGGCTGGTGCCTATCGCAAGAACCACATCACCACCATGGAGCTGCGCTTCAATCCGATGAAGCGCAATCGCAACGGTGAGCAGGACCTCGATCACATCATTGCCGCGGCAATCCGCGGCGCCGACCGTGCGGCACTCGAGTACCCGGTGATGCCAGGTCTGATCCTTTGCCTTGATCGCGGCTTCACCTACGCTCAGAACGAGATCATCGTCGAGAAGGCGATTGCCTGGAAGAGCCGCGGAATCGTTGGCATTGACGTCGCTGGCCCAGAGTCCAAGGACTTCAAGGTCGCCGAGTACAAGAAGCTCTTCCGTCGCGCTCGCCTCGCTGGCCTCGGCATCACCGTGCACACCGGCGAGGCTGGCCCCGTGAGCGAGGTGCTCGACGTCATCAAGAACCTCGAACCCGACCGCATCGGCCACGGCGTGAAGTCAGTGCAAGACCCAAAGACGCTGAAGGCTCTCGCCGAGCGAAAGATTGTTCTCGAGATCTGCCCAACCTCGAACCTTATGACGCAGGTGGTGAAGGATTGGGATGAGTTCCGCCAGATCTTCGATGCCCTGCGCAAGAACAAGGTGCGCTACGTCATTGGCACCGACGGACCAGAGATGCTGCAGACCTACATTCGCGACGAGCTCGCCGCCCTCGGCCGGCACGGCATCCTCTCCGTAGAGGAGCAAGAGATCGCCGCCGCCAACTCGATCAAGGCGAGCTTCGTGAAGGGTGCGAACAAGGTTGCAGTGCCGCGCAGCGCGGGCGCATCACCGCGCACGCTTAAAGAAGAGGTCTAGTTTCCCGCTGCGTCGTAGAGCGAGGTGCGCAGCGCATCGATGAAGGCCTGATCGGTCGCCCCCTCCAGCACCAACACGTATGGCGTGGCGTCGATCATCAAGAGCCCCGCAGGGTCGGTGACCCACTCCGCAGCGCAGGTATCCACCGTGGCACGCAGCTTCGTGTACGACGCATCGTTACGGAAGCGGTAGAGGCGGGCGGGGAGTGGGGCGCTCTCACCAAGGCCAGCGATCGTGAAGGAGATCGCCATGGGGGCGAGCCCCTTGTCGCTGCACCCAGCATCGCCACTCACCACCGTGTCGACGCTGAGGTTGAACTTGGCGAAGCGCTTGGTCAGCCCCGCGAAGTCGGTGGGGGTCGCCTTGGGCGATCCGTGGATCGCATCGAGCCCCGAGCCGCAGCCAGCCAGGAACAGGGCGAGGGAGGCAACCAGGGCGACGGGGCTCTTCATGCACTAACCCTACACGCAGGGCCCGGAACGACTCCCGGCCTCGTAGTTGGACGCATCGCGCCCCGATCGGTATCATCTCCATTCGGGCACGGCCCGCACTCGGGGCGCATTCGTCTAGCGGCCTAGGACACTGCCCTCTCAAGGCAGAGACCACCGGTTCGAATCCGGTATGCGCTACCACCCTCTTGCTCGTGCTTCGCTGCGGCTCTTTTGGAGCTCGTCACGCGATCTAGGTTTTGATTCTCGCTTTCTTCGGCACACGGCGGATCAGTGGTCGGTACCATTGGGGCCATGGCGAGGTCAGGTAGGCAACGTCGTTGTACAGTCTCTCAGGGCACCGTAGATCTTGCATCCTATGCATCCATGGATCGCGTCTGGCGTGACGTGGGTCTAGCCGCTCCTGCTCGCCGCGCATTGGTTGATGCTCGGATCCTGACCCTTGCAGCGCTTGCTCGACG
>JBDLWN010000014.1:0-2651 GCA_039804225.1 Chloroflexota bacterium | reverse complement strand
TCGGTTCTGCGGCGAGGATCGCAGCGAGGATGCCCGAGGCGTGAGGGGCGGCCATGCTCGTGCCGGACTCCAGGGCGTAGGCGCTCGCCGCGGGCGCGGTGCGCCCCTCGTTGTAGGTGCTCAAGATGCCGCTCCCACGCGTCGCCGCGCCACCAGGGGCGGAGAGATCAACAGCGCTGCCGTAGTTGGAGTAGTTCGCCCGGTCACCCGAAAGCGTGGTCGCGCCAACGGTGAGGGTGCCGAGGCAGTTCGCCGGGGCGAAGCGGCTCGCCTCCAACGTCTCGTTCCCCACGGCGGTGACGATGATGACGCCACGAGCAGACAGCTCGTCCACCGCCGACTGCATCGCGCCGCTGCAGTTGCGTTCGACCACGAGTGAAATGTTGATGATGGTGGCGGGCGTCGGGTTCTCCGGTACCCCAGCGACGGTCAGGCCGCCAGCCCAGCGCATCGCATCGATGAGATCGGTCACGCTTCCGCCACAGTGACCGATAACGCGCACCGGGAGCAACTGCGCGAGGGGCGCGATGCCTGACATGCCGACGCCATTGTTGGCTGCGGCAAGGATCGTGCCTGCGACATGCGTGCCGTGCCACGAAGAGTCTGACGTCTCGGTACAGTTCGGGCCGTAGGTCTGCGCGCTGACATCAGCGGCACTCACCCAATCGCCAGGATCGCTCGGATCAGAGTCGCGGCCGTCGCCGTCGCCCGCCCGAAGCGCATCGCTGATGAAGTCGTAGCCAGAGAGCACCCGCCCCTCGAATTCTGGATGGGCGGTGATGCCGGTATCTAGCACCGCGACGACGACGCCACTCCCTTGCCCAAAACGCCAGGTCTCAAGCAGGTCAATGCCGTTGGCCGCCTCGCTGCGGAGCGCCCACTGCTCGCCGTAGTACGGATCATTCGGGGCGGCGGGCCGCTCGGCGCCGATCGCACGCGTCGGGAGTGCAAGCAGGAGTGCACAGAGGAGCGCAGGAAGGAGGATGCGATAACGCATTAGCGGACGCTGAATCGTGCGCGCGGGCTGAGGGCGGCTTCGTGCAGCTCGTTCGCCTTCAGCTGCAGCTGCCAGCTCCACGTCCCCTTCGTCGGGATCCAGGTGACGCTGACAAAGCCGCTCGGATCGATCTCAACGGGGCGGCGTTCTACCACCGTGCACTGGGAGAAGGTGCTCGTGCAGCGCGATCGAATCAGCGTGCCACCAGTGATCCCCGAGGGGTCGACGCGGAACTCCGCCACCGCGGCAGCGCCAGGGGTGACGTTGCGTACCGCACTCCCACCAAGGCGCGTGAGTTTCGGCGTCAGTGTCACATCGATGCTTGAGGTGCGACTGGTCCCGTGCGTGGCCGAGCCTGGAAAGCGGACGGCGTATCGGGCGCTGCGGTCGGGCGTGATGGCCACGCGTTGGAGCGTGCCGTCACCTCGTGCGGCGACCGTCGTCACCCCCTCCCAGCGCAGCGCGCCAGTCTCGGTGGTCTCCAGACGCTCAACGACGAGCAGTGCCCCCGCAGGGACACCCGTCGCCCGGAAGCTCAGCGATGCGTCGCTGTCGCCCGACACGGCGAGGGTGCGCTGTGGCGTGCTCATGCTGGTCGGGACCAGATACGTCAGGGTCCACAGGTCGGCACGCACCGGGTTCCCGGCGAGATCCGTCGCGTCACCGATTTGCACAACGTACTCGACGCCAGGCGTCAGAGCCGCCGTCGTAAAGCGACCCGTCTTGGTTGCGGCACTGTAGGTTCCGCTTCCTCCAACGACCGCCCCGTCGAGGCTCTCCAGCGTCAGACCGTTCGTTGACCAACTTGAGGGACGCAGCGCCTCACTGAAGCGGTAGCGAATCGTCGGTCGGGCGGTATAAACCACATCATTCGAGGCGGGAGCGAGCAGGGTGCCCGTCGGTGCCGTCAGGTCGAGCACCACACTATCAAGGGCGGGGTCGGAGATCAGTCCCGCCCCGTTGCGGGCTTGCGCCTCCACTGTGTGCCGGCCCTCGGTCGCCTCGAAGCTCACAGGATGGCTTGCAACTGGTGCACGCCACTCGCTCCACGTGCCACCATCAATGCGGTAGCGCACCGCGTCCACGCCACTCAGGCTGTCGGAGGCACCGATGTAGATGTTTGTCTCTGGATCACTGATCCGAGTCGCCCCGTCGGCGATCTCGGCGAAAATAAAGGCAGGGGTTGGATCTTCGATCAGGGATACCGTGAGAGTAAATGCGTAGGCACGGTCGGTGTTTCGGCCATTCACATTCACGTAGTAGGTCCCCGCGGGCAGCACGGCAGTAAGCCGTTGCATTCCCCCGGGCTTCGCGGATTGCTTCAGGGGAGTAGCACTGAGGATGCTGGTGGCGGTTTCATCAAAAAGGTAGAGGCCAAGTTCTGACCCACTCGCCCCATCGAGGCGGATCAGCGCGACACGACCCTGCGGAAGCTCAATGCGCCACACCCGGTCAACCACCGGGCCCCCTGCCGTCGAGCGGAGTGGCCCGCCAGGCCAGGCAATCCCAGGAATCTCCGCACCACTCTCTTCTGCTCGTGCAGGGACAGTCGCGAATCCGCCCACAGTGAGCGTGAGCAGCATTGCCAGTCGAATGAAACGGTGCATGCAGAAAGGATAGCGCAGCGGGTGGAGTGGATTCGCGCCGGAAAGCC
>JBDLWN010000013.1:0-13790 GCA_039804225.1 Chloroflexota bacterium | reverse complement strand
AGATGTGGCGCGGCACAATGCAAGCGGCGAAAAGCTCACGCTTTATTGATCCCGATGAGGAGCGCAACGGCTACATCATCGAGAGTGCCCCTGGCCACCCTGGCCTGCTCGCCCTCGGGATTCCGTGGAGCTCTCGTGCAGAGCATGAGCGCCTCATGAAGTTGGGCCGCTTCATCGCACCGTTCCTGGCGATCGTGAAAGACGACGCGGGCGGCACCGTGACAGCGAGCCGTGCCGGCTTTGCCGAGATCAACTACCGCACCACGCCGCGAGATGAGCGCGGATTGCGCCATGCACTGCGATCAATGTCACGTATCGCCGAAGCCGCTGGTGCAAGCGAGATCATTGCCGCCGGGTCGCCGCCCATGAGCTGGCATCGGCGAGAGGGGGCCGAGGCACTCGAGGTCTACCTGCGCCGACTGCACCGCTTTAACTTTGCCCCTAACCGCGGCACCGTCTTCTCGGCTCACCAAATGGGCACGGCGCGTATGGGCTCCGACGCGCGGGATCACGTTTGTGACCCGTGGGGTCGCGTTCGCGCTACGACGCGGCCGCGACCAAGTGATCCGCATGGTGGGCTGATCAAGAACCTTTACATTGCCGACGGTTCGCTCTTCCCAACTGCACTTGGCGTGAATCCGATGGTCACGATCTTGGCCGTCGCGAAGCGCGTCTCTCGTGCGATCATCGCCGACACGCACGCCTAGGGGCTGTCAAGGAGTTGGAGCGGGAGACGAGGCTCGAACTCGCGACATCTTGCTTGGAAGGCAAGTGCTCTACCAACTGAGCTACTCCCGCGTAAAAGACACAATAGCAAGGAGGCGGCATGCAGGGCTATGGCGAGCGCCAAGGAGTCTGGATCGGCCTATTCATCGGCATGATTGCACTCGGACTCCTCTTTGCCCTACTCGTGACCGCCGTGGACATCGCCAACTGTGATCAGCGATACGGGGCAATTGAGCGCTGGAACGCTGATCCTGGGCCTCGCTATCAGGATGTCTTCCCCGAGGAGTTTGCCGCCTGGGTGCGCGAGTGCCGAGATTAGGCCTCGCCGACCGCCTCCAGCGGCTTTGCGCGGCGCAGGGCACGCAGCCGGTTGATTCGATCCACGAGTGGTGGGTGGGTGGCCAAGAAACCGGCCGACCGCTCTTCAAAGTGCTTCACCGGATTAATGATGTACATGTGTGCGGTCGCCTTGGTCGCGACCTCAAGGACCTCCTTGTCTCCCGCCAGCTTTGCGAGCGCGCGCTCTAGCCCAGCGGGATTACGGGTGAGTTCTACCCCAGATGCGTCCGCTAGGTATTCGCGTTGACGCGAGACTGCGAGCTGCACCAAGCGTGCGGCAATAGGCGCAAGGATCGCTAGCACGATCGTTAGGATGATGAAGATCACCTGAATCGCATTGCCACCGCCGCGATCGTTATCTCGTTTGTGGCCCCCACCCCAGAAGGCCCAGCGCATCACCAAATCGCTCAGTAGGGCAAGTGACCCAACAAGCGCTGCGACGAGCAGTCCGTATCTAATATCAAAGTTGCGCACATGCGAGAGCTCGTGGGCGATCACACCGCTCATCTCTTCGCGGTCAAGGGTACGCATGAGCCCTTCGGTTACAGCGATGCTGGCGTGCTCTGGATCACGCCCGGTAGCGAATGCGTTGAGTGCTGTGTCTTCGATCGTGTACACCTTCGGCTTCGGCATGTTCGCCGCGAGACACAGTTCGTTCACGATGTTGTCGAGTTCGAGCTCCTCTCGTCCGGCCGAAGGGTCAAGCTCTTTTGCACCCGCCGCGGCTAGGACCGCCTTATCACCGCTGAAATACGCACCGAGTGTTAAGAGGAAGCCCAAGACAAATGCTCCGAGGGCAAAGGGAATGCCACCATCGACGCTGCCACTCAACGCGATCCCGGCACTCGCCCCGAAGGCGGCGAGGATCGCCACCACAATCAGGACAAGGACGAGCGACTTTCGCCGATTCTCGGCGGCAAGGTCGTAGAAGGTAGCCATCGCGTCGACCTGAGCCGACTAGGAGAGGTTGACCTTCGGAACGGCCTCCTCGGCATCAGGGGCATCGAAGAAGTCGCGCTTGGCGAATCCGAATGCACCTGCGAAGAGCAAGCCTGGGAAGGTCTGCACAGCGTTGTTGTATGAGAGAACGGTGGCGTTGTAGTGCTGTCGGCTAAATCCAATCTGATTTTCGGTAGAGGTGAGCTGCTCCTGCAACTGAATCACATTCTCATTTGACTTCAGCGTCGGGTACGCCTCGACGTTGGCAAAGAGGGTACGGAGCGAACTGGTCAACATGTTCTCAGCCTTCGCCTGTGCCGCAGTGTCGCCAGAGGTGCCAGCATTGACGGCAGCAGCTCGCGCGGCGGTTACGCTCTCGAGCACGCCCTTCTCAAAGCCCATCTGCCCTTTAACGGCATCAACAAGGTTTGGAATCAAGTCATAGCGACGCTTGAGCTGCACCTGGATCTGGCCGAGTGCCTCATCAACACGGTTGCGCCCGTTCACGAGCCCGTTAAAGGCAGAGATCGCTACGAGTGCGAGCACTCCAACGATTACGAGTACTGGTAGCAGCCCTTCCATGGCATCCCCCTTCAACTACACCTGTGGCGGCATGTGTCGCCTCTAATCAGTATAGGACCACTCCCCGCACAAACCCCGGGTCGTTTGACGACCCCCCGGGGGGGAGGCGTAGGCTGCCCAGAGCAGCTGGGTTGAGCCCTCGGAGGGCTCCCCTGGTGCGGGTGCAGCCCGGCTTCCTGGGCCCCCGCGTGAAAGGCACTGAACGATGAACGTTCTGTTGGTTGGAACCGGCACGGTCGGCGAGGCGATCGCCCACCTCATTAAAGGAAAGAAGTGGCTCGGCACCCTCACCCTTGCGGACTACTCGCTTGACCGTGCGCGCACGGTTGCCGATGCGGTCGGTGCTGGGTACAAGGTTGCCCAGGTTGACGCAGGGAACGCTGCGCAACTAAAGGAGCTCATCGCCAGCTCCCAGGCGGATCTCGTCTTGAACGCCGTAGATCCGCGATTCGTCCCGGCGGTCTTTGACGCCGCCCTTGAAGCGGGTGTGCACTACATCGACATGGCCACAAGCCTCTCGATCCCCGACGCCACGAATCCGTACACCGTTCCAGGCCTGATGCTCGGCGCATACCAGGAGGAGCGCAAGAAGCTCTGGGAAGAGCGTGGCAAGTTAGCCCTAACCGGCATGGGTATGGATCCAGGCCTATCCAACATCTTCGCCGCCTACGCCAAGAAGTGGACCTTTGACGACATCTCAGCCGTGCATGTGCGCGATGGTGGCGACCTGCGCATTGAGGGCTACCCGTTTGCGACGGTCTTCAGCCTCTGGACCGTGATCGAGGAGTGCCTGAACCCGCCGATCGTTTGGCGCAACGGCAAGATCGAGGTTCGCGAGCCGTTCAGCGAGCCGGAAGACTTCGTCTTCCCTGAGGGTGTTGGCCCTGTCATGTGCGTCAACGTTGAGCATGAAGAGGTCATTCAGCTGCCGCGCAGCATGAAGGCCGACGTAATCACCTTCAAGTACGCACTCGGCGCCGACTTCATTGAGACGCTGCAGCTGCTGCACCGACTCGGACTCGACGGCAAAGACCCGATCAACGTAAAGGGGATCAAGGTAGCTCCGCGCGACGTGATCGCCGCCCTCTCGCCGGACCCATCAACGCTCGGCAAGAGCATGATCGGTCGCGCGATTGTTGGAACACTCGTGAGCGGCACGAAGGATGGACGCCCGCGCGAAACCTTCCACTATCAAGTGTGTGACGCAGCAGAGACGATGGGCCGCTACAACCTGCAGCCCGTCGCCTGGCAGACCGGCGTCATGCCCATCATGGCGATGGAGCTGATCGCCGAAGGTGTTTGGGGTGGTGCCGGGGTCAAGTCGCCCGACATGATGGATCCGGATCCATTCCTTGACATCTGCGAGGACTACGACGTGACGGTCAAACTGGAGCATCGACTCCCAGGTCGCTCAATCCTGCCCGCAACGGAGCAGCCACCCGTTGGCGCTAAATCGGTCACGGTTAAGGGCTCGTCGAGCCCAACCGATACCGCCTACTCCGCCGCAGCGACGGCAGCGCTCTCGGCACCCGTCTCATACCCAGAAACCGAGTCCGAGCGGCAGGGGCGCGGCGGGCGCTAGAATCCGCCCGTGCCACGCGCCGTTGGACGGCGAAGCGGCCAAGTGGGGGGATCCGATCTGGTGAAGAGCTCCGTCGTACTGCGCACACTACCGACACCCAATTCGTTCCGTGTTCCGCCACGACTTGAGGGACTGCGCCGCGTCTCTTACAACCTCTGGTGGTCGTGGCATCCCGAAGCCCGCGCCCTCTTCCGCCGGATTCATCCTGGGCGCTGGATTGCAACGCGCAATCCCATTGCGATCTGCTCTGGCCCAATTGACTGGGAGCCGCTCCTTGAGGATCCAAAGTTCCTGAGCCAAGTTGACGAAGTAGTTGCTGCGTTTGACAACTACATGGCTGGTGGCAGCGACCACTGGTTCCCTCGCACGCACGGTGCCAACCTCACGAATCCGATCGCCTACTTCTGTGCCGAGTTCGGCTGGCACGAGAGTCTCACCCTCTACTCCGGTGGCCTCGGCATCTTGGCTGGCGACCATATGAAGGCCGCCTCCGATATGGCGCTGCCACTCATTGGGGTTGGCCTTCTCTATCGCCGTGGCTACTTCCGCCAGACAATTGATGCTGATGGGCATCAGGAGCATGCCTACCCTGAGATTGATCTTTCGCTGTTGCCCCTTGTTCGCGCCGCAGGCGCAAACGGCGAGCACCTGGTCGTCTCAATTCCGCTCGGCGACCGACGCGTCTCAGCTGCGGTATGGGTTGCCCAGATCGGGCGCGTACCCGTGTTGCTCCTGGACACCGATATTCCTGCAAACAACGAAGCAGACCGACCGATCACGCACATCCTGTACGTGCGGGGCCGCGAGATGCGCCTGCATCAGGAGATGGTGCTCGGCGTCGGCGGCATCCGGGCCTTGCGTGCGCTCGGCGTTGATCCGTCGGTGTACCACCTGAACGAAGGCCACTCGGCCCTAAACCTTGTGGAGCGCGCTCGCGAGTTCGTCGCCGCGGGGGAATCGCTTGAGAGCGCGCTGGAGCATGTCAAGCGTCACACCGTGTTCACCATCCATACGCCCGTTTCTGCCGGCAATGAGAAGTTCGGCATTGACGTGGTGAAGCGTGTCGTTGGCCCCCTATGCGATGGGACGGGCGAGAGCGACACGGGTGGGGTCCCACTGCAGAAGATCCTTGATCTCGCAATCGGCGCAGAGGGCGATCAAGGTACCTTTGATATGACCGCCCTCTCGCTGCGACTTAGTACTGGTGCGAACGCCGTAAGCAAGCTGCATGCCGAGACGGCCAATGCCACCTGGTCTCCCGTCATCAGCAACAAGATCCTCGGGATCACCAACGGGGTGCACATGCCCACCTGGGCGGGTCGTGAGACGCGCGCCGTCTATGAGCAGTTCCTGAACGCCGATCTTGATCGACTAGATACCGATGGCCCAGAGGCGGCGGGATTCTGGGAGCGCCTCGGTAGCGTCGACTCACGTGCCTGGTGGGATGCGCATGCTCGCCAGAAGGTGGCGCTCGGTGATTTCCTCCGCAGCTCGATCCGTCGACAGCTCAGTCGACATGGTGAGTCACCAGACGCCTTGCGCGAGGTGGATCACTTCTTCGATCCAAACGCTCTGACGATCGGCTTTGCGCGTCGCTTCGCTACCTATAAGCGCGCCAACCTCCTATTCACCGATCTTGAGCGCCTCACCAGCATCATGAGCAACAGTGATCGCCCGGTGCAGATTGTCTTCGCTGGAAAGGCCCACCCCGCCGACCGCGCTGGCCAAGAGGTCATTCGCGACATCTGGGAGAAGAGCCGCACCGATGCGTTCCGCGGACGCATCTTCGTCATGGAGGACTACGACATGCGCACCGCGCGCTTCCTTGTTGCTGGCTGTGATGTCTGGCTCAACACGCCTCGACGACCACTGGAAGCGTCGGGCACCTCAGGCATGAAGGCCTCGGCGAATGGTGCGGTGAACGTCTCCATTCTTGATGGATGGTGGGACGAGGGCTACACGGGCACCAACGGCTTTGCAATCGGCGACACCTCCAGTAACCCAGATGACGCAGCACAGGACGCGGCCGATGCCGAAAGCCTTTATCGCATCTTGGAGAACGAGGTCGTGCCGCGCTACTACGATCGTGGCGCCGACGGCCTCCCCGCCGCCTGGCTCGACCTGGCGCGCGCCTCGATCGGTAGCACCCTGTGGCGCTTCAGCACCACCCGCATGCTCCACGAGTACTGCGAGCAGGTCTATCTCCCCGCCGCCGCCCCGCAAACGGGGTCTCACCGCTAACCTCTCCCCATGAGCAGCAGCAGCGCACCAAGTAGGATCTCGCTCGCGCTCACCCTGCACAACCACCAGCCGGTCGGCAACTTCGGCTGGGTCTTCGACGAGATCTATGAGAAGGCTTATCTCCCAATGATTGAGGCGCTGGAGCGCCACCCCAAGGTTCGACTCTCGTTGCACTACACGGGTCCACTCCTTGAATGGTTCGCCGCGGCCCATCCAGAGTTTTTGACGCGTGTGCGCGCGCTCGATGAGCGCGGCCAGGTTGAGATCGTTGGCGGCGGACTCTACGAGCCGATCCTCGCCTCACTCCCCGCGGCCGATCGTGTCTCGCAGCTACGACGCATGCGCGAGCGCATCAAGGAGCTCGTTGGCGTCGCCCCACAAGGCGCCTGGCTCGCTGAGCGGGTCTGGGAGCCGTCGCTCCCGGCGGCGCTCCACGACGGTGGTTATCGCTGGACCATTCTCGATGACGCGCATTTCCGCGCCGCCGCCATTCCTGAAGATGCACTCTGGGGCGCCTACCTCACTGAAGACGAGGGGAAGCCGCTCACCGTCTTCGGCACGGAACAGGGCCTGCGGTATCGCATCCCCTTCGGCTCTGTTGAGAGCGTGATCGAGTACCTGCGCGAACACGCCACGCCTGAGGGCGAGCGCATCGGCACGATGGGGGACGACGGCGAGAAGTTCGGTTCGTGGCCAACCACCTGGGATCACTGCTGGGGCGATGGTCAGTGGGTTGAGAAGTTCTTCACTGCACTTGAGAAGAACGCCGACTGGCTCGCCACCACCACGCCATCGCGCTGGCTCGATGAGCGCGGACCAATTGGCCGTGTGTATCTACCAACCTCGTCGTACGCCGAGATGGGCGATTGGGTCTTACCGCCAGATGAGTCACAGGTCTTTGGGCCGATGTTGCACGCAGCGCAAGATGCGAAGAGCCCAGAGGCGCGTTATCTGCGCGGAGGCTTCTGGCGCAACTTCCAAGTGAAGTACACCGAGATCAACGACCTCCATAAGCAGATGCTGCGCACTAGCGCCAAGGTAGCCGCCATGCCAGCTGGGGCCGAGAAGCGCGCCGCCGAAGACCACCTGCACCGCGGCCAGTCGAATGACTGCTATTGGCATGGGCTCTTTGGCGGTGTCTACATCACCCACATGCGCCTGGCGACGTTCGAGCACTTGATCGCAGCCGAAGACATTGCTGATGGCACCTACCGTCGCACGAACGCAGGGGCTCCGCTCCCCGCGCTTCTCACCGATCTCGACCTTGATGGCACCAACGAGCTGCAGCTCGCCAACGCTGGTGCGCGACTGCAAATCGACCCAGCCGAGGGGGGTGCCGTTACATCGTTCGACCTTCGCGCTCCTCATCACGCCCTCCTCGCAGTTATGCGTCGGCGCCCCGAGGCGTATCACGAGAAGCTGCGCGCGCATGCAGCAGCCGAGGCGGCCGGAACAGCGGCGAGCACTGCGAGCGAGAGTAGTGGTGTCGCATCAATTCACGACATCGTCTCGGTGAAGGAGCCAGGCCTCGCAGCGAAGCTGCAGTACGACGACTACGAGCGACGCTCCGCCCTCCTGCGCCTCTACCCTGCTGGCACCAGCGGTCGCGCGATCGCCGATGGCGTCACAAAAGCAATTGGCAGCCTTACAGCGACTCCGTGGGCGCTGACTGAGCATGACGATCGCAGTGCAACGCTGACAAGCACGCAGCAGATTGCGGGTACGACCATTGCGGCAACACGAACGATTCGGCTGGCGGGGGGTCGCCTGGACCCAACGCTTACCGTTGAGACAACGTTTGTGCACACCGGAGGCCCCACCCTCAGCGCCGTCCTCGATGAGGAGTGGAACCTAATGCTGCTCGGTGGCGGCGGCAACCCCGCCGCGCACTGGACAGCGGTGGGAGTGCGCACAGCACATGACGCACCGGGCGATGCGCCAGCCGGCGCATCACTTACGTCAGGAAACGATTATCTCGGCATTGCACTCTCAACCATCACGGAACCACAGGCAGCGGCGGCATGGGCACCGATTGAAACGATCTCCAATTCTGAAGGCGGATTTGAGCGCGTCTATCAGGGGAGCTCACTCCATCTGGTGCGCTCGATCGAACTTCAGCCTGGCGCCACGCTCACCGTGCGCACAGAGCTTGCTTGCGGTCTAAGCCGCGACATCACCGGCGAAGAGGGCCTCCCCTCGTAATCCCCTACTCGGCTACGCCGAGGAGCCGCTCAAGGAGTGGGATCGGCGGCGTGCCATGTGAGAGCACCGCGCGCAGGTGCTTCGGTCGCGAGAAGCCTGGCGTCTCCACACGGTTCCCTGGCAGGTCTACGCCATCAACATGCGCCACTGGCCCACCAGCTGCACGTCGCGCACGGTCCTCAATCTCCCAGCAGCCCATGGAGCCGACAAAGTAGGTCGGAAGCTGTGTCGAGGTGAGTCGAGCGCGCAGATACTTCGCCTTCGCCTCCGCCTCCTCCTGCCAACTTTGGCCAACCATTAGGTCGAGTGCCCACGCCTCATCTCGGCCATCCGCGTGAATGCCAGCGTCAAGGAGTGCATTGGCAATGCAGCGGAGGTAGAACTTCCAGTGCACCAGCTCCAAGGCGAGGTCACCGTCGCCGAACCCTTCGTCAAGCATCACCTGTGTCACGTAGACCGCCCACCCCTCGGCAAACACGCCAGAGCCGAAGGCGGCACGGAGTGGTCGTGGCGTTTGATTGGCAGCGGCCAGTTGCAAGTAGTGACCGGGGATCGCCTCATGAATTGCGAGGAGCGCCAACATGCGGTTGTTGTCTTCACGCATCTTTGACTCAATCTGTTCTGGCGTGGCGTCATTCGGGGCGGGTGTCACATAGAAGAAACTCTTTTCGCCTCGATCAAGTGGGCCTGGCGCGTCAAGGAAGGCGCCGCCATAAGCGCGTAGGAAGAGCGGCGTCCACATGATCTCAAGTGGCTCTTTAGGCAGATCAACGAGCCCCGTCTTTCGGATAAATGCTTCGCACCGCGCCGTCTCTGCCCGTGAACGATCGAGCATCTCTTCGGGTGCACAGTGATCACCACCGATCGCGTGCAGTACCTCGGCAACGAGCGCTGAGCGATCGCCGCTGAGCGCTGCAGTCGCCCGCTCTCCGAGCCACTCTGGCGCAATGCGCTGGGCGATCGAGATCATGCGTGCGCGTACCGCCGCAAACTCCTGCTCACCTTTCGCCGCAATAGCAGCCCGATCGTGTGAGCCGAAGAGGGTGTGACGAAGCGCGCGGTCGTAGAGTGCTGCACCGTAGCGCCCCTCGCCGGAACTCTTCGGCAGCACCTCGCGCTGCAGTCGCTCAATGAAGCGCGTCGTCGCGGCGATGGCCGCATCAGCTGGAGCGCGCAGTGCTTCGCCGTACGTCGCGACTGCCAACTCGGCGAGCTCAGCGATGCCAGGTGCTTGCGCGATCGCCGTTTCGGTATGGAGGCGACTGATCGGCCGTGCGGGGAGCGTGATTGTGCCGGTTGGTGGAAGTTCCCCCCCACGTCGAGGTGCACCATCGTCGGCGGGCACCCGTAACTCAGGGAGACCGGTGAGGTCAACGATGGCCGCATCAAGTAGGTCAGGGAGCGCAGTGAGCCGGCTGGCAAGGTCACTGGCGCGGCGCTCTGGCGTACCGAAGCCACGGGCGATCAGCGGAAAGAGCCCACCGCCAGCGACGGAGACGGTATGGAGGGCATCCCACGCCTCAGGCTGCACCTCTTGCAGTTCGAACCGGATCGCTCGAATGGTGCCAAGAGCAAGGTCACGGTCGCAGAGGTCGTCGGAGCTAAGGCTTGCCACGGGGGCGGCAACTAGGCGTGCCTCTTCACGGTCGCACCAGTCAAGGCGCGCAGCCCGACCGGCGGGACCGTACGCACCCCACGACCCGTCGTGATCGTGAATCCCCATCCCCGTTGCGGCTACGGGGTGCAGCGCGGCAAAGCGCGCGAGGAGGCCGGCGGCGTCGAGGGCATCAATCATCGTCGGCAGGGTACCATCAGCACATGGGTGCACAAGACACTACCGACGCCTTTTTCGAGCTGCTGAATGCAGACGACCGCACGGGCGCCCTCAAACTGATGGATGACCGGGTCGAGATGCGCGTTCACGTCGGCGAGAGCGTCCAACTCCTGAAAGGCCATGAGCGTGTCGGCGGCTGGTTCCTGCGAGCCGACAAGGGCCTGCGCATGATCCCGGGTGAAGTGAAGGACACCGGCCATCAGGTGGAGTGCGACATTTTGGTCGTACGGCCAGGGTCGGCTAGCAGCAAGATCGACGCAACCTTCAAGGTTGAGGCTGGCAAAATCACCGCGATTAACTTCTCTCCGCGCGACCGCTAGTTGATCCGCCCGTTACGGGCTTGGTGAGGTCACCACATCAGGGATCACTTGCGGAATAATGAGCTCCTGGCCCACATAAATCGTTAGGGTCGATCGATCGATGTTGGGATTCGCGCTTAGGATCACATCAATACTAATCTGATAGATTCCAGCAATCTTCCCCAACGTATCGCCCGACTTCACGCGATAGAGCACCGCCTCTGGCTCTGGCGTTGGCGATGGCGATGGGCTGACGTCGATCGTCGGTGAGACGCTCGGAGTTGGTGTTGCCGTCACACCGGCGATAAAGCCGTTGACCCCCTTCAAAATCGTCGGGAGTGAGAAGAGGACCACTGCTGCGAGAACGAGGAGCGCTGCGGCGCCACGCGTCCCTCCCGGAATCCTGGGGAGCCGCAGTGCGGCACGTGGCGCTTCGTCATCCATGGAGCGACGCTTGTGGAGCGGCACGACACGTACGCGCTCCTCTTCCGCTGGGCTGAGCTCATAGCTTGGCGCTCCTAGGGTTGGCGCCGCTGACCAGATGCTCCCCTCGGGCGCGTCGTCGTACTCGTCCGCAATCTCGTCAGTACCGAGCGACGCCGCTGCGAGATCGACTGGGGCGCTTGCTGCGGGGGTACCGAATGGGAGAGATTGTGGGGCAGGGCCGTCCACAGTCTGCGCCGCTTCGCGCGAGGCCCATGCAAGGAAGATCGGGCAGGCGGTAAAGGTTGGAGTGAGGCAGATCTCGCCCTGCCGCTGCAGGTCAATCGGCTCTGCGGGGCGCTTCGCAAAACAGGAGTGCGCCGCACTCGGCCGCGACGATCGTTTTGACGAGTCAGCGGCCGTCGCAATAAACGGGCAAACGTTGGCGCTCATGACGCCGATCCTACCCCCTCACGCCAGATTGACTCCATGCGATCGGCAAGGGCTTCGCTCCACGCGGCGGCAAAGGTTAGCTCCTCTCGGCTCCCAGACTCTGGGATCGAGCGATCAGCACACGGCGAAGTATCCTCAAGCGCGATCACCTCAACACTCGGTAGGCCGAACCTACGATTGTGGAATCGGAAGATGACAGGAACGATCGGCACGCCCGTTCGCATGGCGATGAGCGCGGCGCCGGGGCGGAACTCTGCAAAGCGATCAGGGGGGCCACCTGTTCCACCCTCGGGCATCACGCCGTAGTGGGCTCCCGCGGCGAAGACGGCGCTCGCCGCATTCAGGTGCGTTTCGATCCCACTCGTGCCGCGCCACACGGGCAAGAGGCCGCCGAGCCGTCGCAGCAGCGCGGAGCGAACGCGCCCGCGTCCAACAATGAATGGGCCGAGGCCGAGCCACCAGATCCGCGGCGATGCGGGGGCGGCGATGCCGAGGGCAAAGGCTTCGTAGTAGCGACGGTGCGGAGCGCCAACAAGAATGCGTGGACCCGACGTTGCGATGCGCTCAAGCCCTACCGCGCGAACGCGCATCCCGAACGCACCGAGCACCACGCGCAAGGTGAACCGGAGGGCTCGGTAGGAGAGGCTCGCATCCGCCCAGGGCTGGCGGCCAAGCCATGCGACGCCCTCGCCCGCTGCAGGCGGGATCAGGGCATCTCGGCTGTACGAGCTGTACGCCCGTACCTTTCGATCACTCATATCGTGAAACCCTACACGCTCCCACCCCCCGCCATGCAGGGCTGCCGCACGCCGCACAGTCCGCTACCGTAGGGAGAGGCGGCCACCATGGCCGCGCAACAGAAAGGGGCAAGGATGGAGACCGTGGAACTAGTTCTCGTCTTCACCCACCTACTCGGGATGGCCGCAGTGGTTGGGGGATATTTCGCTGGGCTGAAGGACTCGCCAAAACGACTCACCGCTGGGATCACCCATGGCACCCTACTTCAGTTCCTGACCGGCGTGCTCCTGGTAGGCCTTGCCGAGATGGGGACCGATGAGGTCAACCATGCGAAGTTTGGCATCAAGATCGCGGTGACAGCCGTGATCCTGCTCCTTGCGTGGCCGCGCCGTAAGGACGTATCGATTGCATCGAACACCTATCACGCGATCGGCGTACTCGCGCTACTCAATGTGGCCGTTGCCGTATTTGTAAAGTAAGAGAGGAGACCACGATGAAGAACCTATTCAGCGAGTTCACTCCCGTCACCGTTCATGCCCACTGCGACGTGCCGTGCGGCATCTACGACCCATCGGGGGCAGTCATTGCCGCCAAGACGGTCGCCCGCATGGTCGAACTGATCGGCCAGATCGAGGTGACCGACAGCGCCACGCGCAACAAGTTTGTGCGCTGCGTTGCCGTCAAGGAAGAGCACGCCGAGAGGGTGAAGCACGAGGTCCAGATCATCTGGTCCGACTACTTCAAGCCAGAGCATCTGGCGAAGTTCCCCGACCTGCACGATCAGGTCTGGAAGCTCCTGAAGTTGGCCTCCAAGAACAAGCAGAACGTTGATGCAGCCGCGGCGGCAGAGCTTGTCGCTGCAACCGAGGCATTTGCTGCCACGTTCGCCGCGTCAAAGGCGTAACGCACCGCTGTGACGGAACGACCCGGACGAATCTGGGTCGCCGATGTTGTTGAACGCTCAATGGAGCCGGCCCTCCTTCCGGGGGACCGGCTCCTTGTGCTTCCAGCGGGTCCCGCCGGTCTCCCTGGCCTCAGAGGGAGTCCACCGATCGGCAGCGTCGTCATCGTTGCGCGCGAAGGGCGCCTCGACGTCAAGCGCGTTGCCCCACCGCCTTCGGGCGTATCAGGACTCTGGCTTCTTGGCGACAACGCGGAGCTTTCACGCGACTCGCGGCATGACGGGGCCCTGCCACTCAGCGCACTTCGGGGTCGGGTGATCTACCGCATTGGGCCGCACGGTCGCAGGGGGAGAGTTTCCGCTGCGCGCTAGGAGCTAGAGCTGCGCGTGCAGTTCCGCCAGTAGGTCAAGCGAGGCCGTTTCCGTGGGCTCCATGTGCTGCACCATGAGTCGGCTCGCCCCCGTATCGCGGAAGGCACGCATCTGAGCGAGCGCCTGGTCGGGTGTTCCAACCAGCCATCGCGCGCGACG
>JBDLWN010000012.1:0-4507 GCA_039804225.1 Chloroflexota bacterium | reverse complement strand
GTGGTGAGGGCGTCAGGGGCGATCGTCACCTCCATGCCGCAGACCGGGTCAATTGCCACGCTCACTCTTCACTCCTCTTCCGCTCCGCTAGGAGCACCTCTCGTCGACGGATCTCGGCAATCGCCGCCGCCGTCTGGGCCTCATCGTATCGTGATTGCGGTCGACCTTCCGACTTTGCCAGTGCGGCCAAGACGACGAAGATCGCAACCAAGAAGAGTGCGTCTCCCACGAGCCACATGAGTGCACCCGCGAGCTGCTGATCCTCCAGCGGCGTTGGCCCCCAGGCGCGCTGCAGTGTCGCGTAGTACGGGTAGAGCGGCGCAGGCGACCACATGATCGCCACCCCAAGGAAGCTGTTCTGCGGCATCTGCGTAATGAGGTAGACCAGGGCACTCGCGCCGCGCAGTCGGTGCCTGATCGGATCAACCGAGAAGATCGGCGCCCAGAAGAGGAGGGCGACGGTCAGATAGAGCGCGTGCTCTAGGTAGTGAATGAACTGGTCTTGCAGGGCAGCATCGAACATGATCGAGAGGTGCGTCCCCCACATCACGGCGACAAGTAGCGTCCAACCAACGAGCGGATGGCTGATCACCCCAACGGCACGACTCTGGAGAACGGCGAGGATTCGCGCGCGCCAGCGCGGCGAGGCGACCCGGAGGAGTAGTGTCACCGGCCCCGCCTGCAGCAGCAGGATCGGCACAGGGAAGAGCAGGATGAGGTGCTGCACCATATGCATCGAGAAGAGGGTCGTGTCATAGCGCTCGATACCTGACTGCAGCGCTAGGAGAAGGAAGGCGAAAGCCGCTACCAGGCTGACCGTGCGGCGACGCGGATACGGGTTCGTTGGATGCTCCCGAGCCACCTGCCGGATCGCACGCAACCAGAGGAGGCCAAAGAGGAGAACTACGAACGTGACCACTGGCGGCCAGGACCAGTAGAGGAGTGACTCCAGCGAGAGCTCCGGCGGGGTCCCTCCGTGGGTCGGGATCTGCAGCAGACGCGTCATACCCGCATCTTCGTCCAGTTCGTAGTTTTTTGGGCGGCGCTACAATCTCCCAAGCACAACCGACTGGCCCAAGAAGTGAAAGGTGGGAGTAGCCATGAACAAGTACGCCTACGCCTTCGGCCTCCTCTTTGTGGTCCTGAGCGCCGTCTATCTCTTCGTCTCGAACGACCTCAATGGCGCCACGCTCCTCTTTTGCCTTGGGATCGCGATGGCGACCATGACGCTGATTTTGATCCACGCCATGAACACCGACAGCTAACGGATCCCCAGCGACATGGAGTTTCTCCGCTCCCTTCTCGAATGGGTGGTCTCTCTCCTTGGGCCGCTCGTTGCCCCTGACTGGGGTGCACTCATCAAACTCATCCCGATCGGCGTCCTACTCCTCGTCGTCGCCTTCTATGGTTGGGTCTTCTGGCGCTTCCGCCGCGCCGGACCTCGTCGCATTGGCCTGCCGATCCGTAAGCCACAAGTGCCATCCGGCATTCACCTGCCAGGGCCAAGCCTCGCGCCGTTCCTCATCTCGGCGGCCTCTGGCGCACTCTTCTTCTCCGTCGCACTCGGCGGCCCAGCACTCGCCGTCGCGGGCGTCCTCTTCGTCTTGTCGCTCGTTGCGTGGGGTCGCGAAGCGGTTCGCGAATACGACGCGCTCGGTGCAGGTTCAGCAATGGCCCTGCGCGTTGACGATGCTCCAGCTGCAGCGGCGCCAAGCGGCCCACCCGAGGGGGTGCATCTGCCACCGCCTTCACTGCTGCCACTCTTGGTGAGTGCCGGCTCAGCCGTAATGCTCTTCGGTGTCGCAGTCGGACTTGAATTCGCGCTGCTTGGAACCCTAATGACGGCACTCGCGATGATTGGCTGGCTGGTTGATGCGGGTCGCGAGTATCGCGCCACCACCGAGGCCGACTCCACTGGACACCTCGTCAATCCAACGCCACGCAAGGCCCCCACGATTGCCATTGCCCTCTTCAGCCTCCTCTTCGTCTTCGTTGCCGGTTCGCAGGCGGGCTTCATTGGTGGTGGTGAGGCGAGCCCCTCTCCGAGTGGTGAGCTGACCGCCTGTGCCGAGGGTGGTGATGCAACTGTCACGATGTGCGCGGAGCTCGTCGCATTTGACAGCGAAACGATCACTGTGCCGGCTGACGCTCCATTCACTATCCGCTTCGTGAACTACGACGCCGGGATCCCCCACAACGTCGCCATTCATGAAGATACGGGCACTGGCCCAGAGGTCTACCTCGGCGAAATCTTCAACGGCGTCGATGAGCGCATCTATGACGTACCCGCCCTCACGGCTGGGAAGACCTATGTCTACATCTGCACCGTGCACCCCAACATGATTGGGACGGTCATCCTGCAGTGATCGGCCTGGCGCGCATTCGTCGCGCCGCAATCGCACTCCTTGCCGCTAGCCTGATCGTCGCCTGCAGCGGTCCCGCAGCAAGTAGCGACCAACTGATCGGCCGAACCATACGCATCGGAACAGCCCATCCGCTCTACGACCCAAGTGTCACGATCTCATCGTGGCCAACAGCCGAAGGCGGCAGTGGCCGCATTCTGCTGAACTTCTGGGCGAGCTGGTGCATCCCCTGCCGCGATGAGATCCCGCTCCTCTCGGACTACGCATCAAGCTTCGTGCCAGGCGCAACGGTGCTCGGGGTGCTCTACAAGGATGCAGTGGGGCCAGCTACAGCGGCGGCGACAGAGCTTGGGGCCACGTGGACAACGTTGATCGATGCCGACGGCGCCATCGCCACACAGGTGCCAGTCAATGCCGCTCCGCTCACCCTGCTTCTTGACGCAAACGGCGTCGTGCTTGACTACCGCGTCGGTCCGTTCACCAGCGTTGCAGAGATCGCAGCATTCGCCGAAGGACCCTAGGAGGGCGTGCCCCGATACGGGGTTGAGGTCTTGTTGGTTGCGGGGGATGGATTCGAACCACCGACCTTCGGGTTATGAGCCCGACGAGCTGCCACTGCTCCACCCCGCTCGCGAAGTATCGGCAGCGCGGGGCAAACCGTCAAATGCGCAGCTTATTCCCCGTATGCAACTGGGAGCCCCGCGGCCTCCCAGTCGATAATGCCACCCGCAAGGTTCGCGACGTTCGCGCGACCGGCGGTGCGCAGCGCCAGCGCCGCCTGACCTGAGCGGCCTCCTGAGCGGCACTGCATGATCAGCGCCCGATCCTCGGGGATCTCGTCTTGGCGTGCCACAAACTGCGAGAGCGGAATCAGCAGTGCGCCAGGGATGTGCACCTCGTTCCACTCCGACTCTTCGCGAACATCAATGAGGAGTGGTGCATCGGGACCATCGAGGAGTGCCGCCGCCTCGGCGGGGGTGAGCGTCAGCGGAAGTCCGCTCACGAACGCTCAGGTTCAGTGAACGCAGCGAGACGGCGCAGGAACTCTGCAACCGGCAGACGCGAACCGTACCCGTCGCCCATGTTGTGAGCGAAGAGGACCTCGTCGCCATCCCCCTCCTCCCAGCAGAGCAGGAACGGCAGGCCGAAGGCGATCGCCGGGAAGTCGACGAGCCCTCGGTCAATGTCGCGCAGCTCCACGCCGCGGCTCGTGACGCGATCCACGCTCGCCTGCATCTGATCGACCGCTGCGCGAATGCGCATCTCCAGAACGGAGCTGCTCGCAAGCGCGTCGCGGAGGGCGGGGTCGAGGTCAGCCGGCTGCAGTTGATTCTGGTCGGCGCCACCTGGGAGGGCGCCCATGCGTTCAAGGCGACGGAGGCGCAAGAGTTCGTCCTTCATGCGCTCAAGTTCAATGCGCTGGTCGCGGAGGAGGGCGATGATCGGGCGCAGCCCGGCCAACTCCTTCGTTGCCGCGTCAATCGTCCATGAGCGCCTCATGCCCGTATTCTCCCACGCCTGCGGCTCACACTGCGCCCCTTCGTGGGAGAATCTGCGCGGGCCGGTAGCTCAGCGGTAGAGCAGGGGTCTTTTAAACCCTTGGTCGCGGGTTCGAACCCCGCTCGGCTCACCAAATCCTATGCGTTCCCCCGTCGCCGAAGCAGGCGCTCGGCGCCCAGATAGACGAGCGCCACGACGTACCCGCTAACGATGACGCCAAGCATCAACGTCAGGACCGAGGCGTATCCATACTTGATGACGTTGAAGAATCCATACGGATAGACCGAGGCAATCGCGCCGTGCACCAGCGTGTATGCCAGATACGCAATCGGAATGATGAAGACGGTGAACGTATCACTGAGCGAGAAGCGGCCGCGTGGTCCTGCGACGGCCCAGACGGCAATAGTAATGACCGGGGTTACGTAGTGCTGCAACAGATTAGTCAGCGCGTACCAACTCTGCGGGTTTGCTGAGCCTGCGAGGAGAAGGTGGTAGAGCACCATCGTCATGGTGATCATCAGTAGTCCAGTGTTCCGCAGGCGGTTGAAGATTCGACCCGTTCGTTCTGGGTTGAGGTAGAGCGCCGTCAGGGTGACTGCCACCACGATGTTGGACCAGGTGGTGAAGTATCCGTGGGAGTCAAC
>JBDLWN010000011.1:0-5398 GCA_039804225.1 Chloroflexota bacterium | reverse complement strand
GCTTTGAAGAGGGGTACCTCCTCTCTCGCGAACCAAACCCCATCGCCGCGATGTGCTCGTACGTCTGCTCTGCGCCGTGTGAGCGCGCCTGCCGCCGCGGTGACATCGATCGACCACTCGCAATTCGCGCGATGAAGCGCTTCCTTGTGGAGTGGCACGCCGCTTCAGGGATTCCTGATGTTGCGCCAGAGATCACGCCACGCGCCGAAAGTGTTGCGGTGATTGGTGCCGGCCCTGCCGGTCTCTCGGTGGCGCGCGAGCTCGCCGTGAAGGGTTACCAGGTCACCGTCTACGACAGCCTGCCGTATGGCGGCGGCACGATGCTCATCGGCGTTCCGGCATTTCGCCTCCCGCGCGAAGCAATTGAGACTGATGTCCGCCTCATTGAGCGACTCGGCGTGAAGTTCGTCTACAACACCGAGGTCGGTCGCGACATCACCTTTGAGCAGTTGCAGCAGAAGCACAACGCGATCGCGATTTGCGCCGGCGCAATGAATGCGGTCGCCCTCGACGTCCCAGGCGCCGACCTTGAGGGTCTCGTCTACGGCGTCGACTTCATGAAGGATGCCAACCTCGGCAAGCCGCTCAGCGTCGGCAAAGATGTTGTCGTGATCGGTGGTGGGTACACCGCCATGGACTGCTCGCGCACCTCACTCCGCCATGGTGCCGAGCGCGTCACTATTGCCTATCGCCGCACACGATCCGAACTTGTCGTTGACGAAGAGGAGCTCGGTGAGACGGAGCGCGAAGGTGTGCGTATGGACTTCCTCGTCTCGCCACTCGAAATCGTCGGCGAGAACGGTCGCATCACTGGCGTGCGCATGATCAAGAATCGCCTCGGCGAGCCAGATGCGTCGGGTCGCCGCAGCCCAGTTCCTATTGAGGGCTCCGAATTCATTCTTCCCGCGGATACGGTGATTCCAGCGGTGTCGCAGGCTGCTGAGCTCGGCTTCCTTCCCGTGGAGAGCTCCTTCGAAGTGGCGCGGGGTCGCGTGAAGGTTGACCCAGCGACCTACGCCACCAACATCAAGGGTGTCTGGGCCTGTGGCGACTTCGTCACCGGCCCGGCCACCATGATTGAGGCCGCCGGCCACGCCAAGAAGTGCGCCTACGCCATCGATCGCTACCTTGACGGTCAGGCCGAGATCACCGTCGACGCCAACGTGAAGATCACCAGTTCGTGGCGCCACGAGATGCCTGAGTTCTACGACCGCATCCCACGCCAGCACATTCCGGTGCTGCCGCTGGCGGCACGCCTCCCCTCTGGGGATCCAGTAGAGAACTTCACCACCCAGGTCGAGCTCGGCTATGGAGCCCAGCAGGCGGTTGCCGAGAGCACGCGCTGCCTCATGTGCAACTACAACATCTGGTTTGACCCGATGCGCTGTGTCCTCTGCGGCGCCTGCGCAGATGTCTGCCCTGAGGGGGTCATTCATATGGTGGATATCAATCAGCTCAAGTCTGAGGGTGCCCTCCCCGAGCTTTCTGAGGCCTACGGCTGGGAGAACGGCGGAGCGATGCTCTTGGACGAGGAGCGCTGCATCCGCTGCGCCCTCTGCGTAAAGCGCTGTCCCTTCGACGCCATTACGATGGAGAGGTTCGAACTACAAGAGATCAGCTCGGACGGGCGCCTCTATAAGGAGTCCTACCGAGATGGACAGCTGGCCGGGGTTGCCGGCGTAGCAGGAGGGGCACAGTGAGCCTACTGGCAAGGGTCGATCAGGCGGTCCGCAGGTCAGCAGCCTGGCGCTCTATCTTCCGCAACTCCTACCCGAACGACGAGCGCAGCCGCGCCTACGCGGTGATGAACAACGTCTTCCTTCACCTCCACCCAGTGCGGGTGCGCCAGCACGCGGTGAAGTTCGCCTACACCTTCTGCCTCGGCGGATTGAGCTTCTTCCTCTTCCTCGTCCTCACCGTCACGGGCGTCTACCTGATGTTCTTCTACGCCCCTTCGGCAACGCAGGCCTACTCCGACATTCTCAAGATTCAAACGCTGATTCCATTCGGACAGATCACGCGCAACATTCACCGTTGGGGCGCGCACCTCATGGTCTTCTTCGTTTTCTTGCACATGATGCGCGTCTTCTATCACGGCGCCTACAAGCCGCCACGCGAATTCAACTGGGTCGTGGGCGTCATCTTGCTCTTCCTCACGCTGATGCTCAGCTTCACCGGCTACCTACTGCCGTGGGACCAGATCGCCTACTGGGCAATCACCATCGGTTCGAACATGGCCGGCTACGCGCCGCTCCTCAACACCCCGTCGAAGCTCCTCCTCCTCGGTGGCCTCGAAGTCGGACAGAACACCCTGCTGCGCTTTTATGTGCTGCACGTGATGGTCTTCCCACTCTTGGCGGCAGTCTTCCTGGCGGTCCACTTTTGGCGGATCCGCAAGGACGGCGGCATCAGCGGGCCGCTGTGATCCATGAGTGACGAGCAGCGCCCAGCGAGCTCCCTCCCAGTAGATCCGTCGCGCCAGACGGAGATCGACAAGCAGCGCGTGCCAATGGCGGCGCGCCCGTACCGACTCCTTGCGCTCGTCAAGCAAGACGCCGTTGTTCGTGTGCAGAAGGAGCCGGATGACACCGTCATGACCTGGCCGCACCTGCTGACCATTGAGTTCCTTTCAGCAGTAGCGATGAGCATCTTCTTGCTCCTGCTCGGCCTCTTCATCAATGCTCCGCTTGAAGAGCTCGCAAACCCAAACGTCACGCCAGCCGTTGCGAAGGCACCGTGGTACTTCTTGGGCCTCCAGGAGTTGCTCGCCTACTTCCACCCAACCGTCGCCGGTGCGCTGACGCCAGCCGCGGTGCTCGTCGGCTCGGCACTCATCCCGTATCTCGATCGCCGCAACCTGCACAGCACGAAGCCATCGGAGCGCAAGTTGGAGGTCACCCTCTTCTCCGTGCTTTGGGCACTTGGACTCACCGTGACCTTCATCGGCATCTTCTTCCGCGGTCCTGGATACGCATTCGTCTTGCCGTGGTCCAGCGGCTTCTTCTTTAGCTTGTGATCGGAGGGGCGCGGTGAGTCATTACAGCGTTGAACCGAGCGACAAGCCGAAGGCGCTCACTTCGCAAACCATCAAGGCGCTGCGCCATGAAGAGGTGCAGGGCATTTCGCGCCGCCGGCTTCTACGAACCACGATCGGTGCAGGTTTCGGACTCTGGTTGCTACAGGTGACCGCCGGCACCCTTGGCTTCCTCTGGCCAAACCGTGAAGGTGGATTCGGCGGCAAGATTCGCATCGGCACGCTGAAGTCGCTGATTGACGCCAACGCAGGGCTCCCAATCGCAGAGGGGTACCCGGCCTACGTACAAGATGCGCGCGCCTTTATCATGTTGGTCGACCCGAATCGCCAGGAGTTTGTGGCGGGTGAAGACGCAACGGGCGACGGCGCCGCACTCAATGTCCGCGCGCTGTATCAGCGCTGCCCGCACCTTGGCTGCAAGCCAAACCCATGCATCAAAACGTATTGGCTTGAGTGCGCCTGCCACGGCAGCCGCTACGACCGACTCGGCACCAAAGCCCAGGGGTTGGGCCCAGCCGACCGCGGGATGGACCGATTCTCGGTGTCCGTCGACAACGATGGCGTTCTCACCCTCGACACCGGCAAGATCAACCTTGGCACCGTGCCTCTCGCGATCGGTATGCCAGGCATTGAGGCACCACGCGCCGCCACAGGGTGCACCTGATGAGCGAAGAGAAGCAGCTCCCAGTACCGAGTGAGAAGGTGAGCACGCCAGTGCCGCGCCTCTCGAGTCCAAGCCAGATTCAAACGCACGGCCTCACCGCAGAGCGCGCCGCCAAGATCGTCAACCAGAGCGGCTCGTCGCGCATGGCGGCTCTTCTCGGTATCGCTATCGTCACCCTCTTCATCATCGTGTACGCCTTCTACGATCAGGGACTTCCAGGCGTTGAAGGCTCATCGCGCCTCGACGCCGCCAAGCGTGAGCAATACCTCGAGAGTGTTAAGCGCGGCTACAACTTGTACGAGGCGAACTGCGCTCGCTGCCACGGTGAGCAGGGCCAGGGCGGCATCGGGCCGGTGCTCAACGACCAGGGGAAGCTCCTTGCCCACCTCACCCCGCAGTACCTCATGAACGTCCTTACCGTTGGTGGGCGCTACATCTGTGGTGACGCCAATTCGCTCATGGGTGTTTGGGCAGATACGAATGGTGGCCCACTCAACTATCGCGAAATTGAAGAGCTAATTGACTGGTTGCGCGCCACCACCGACGATGTGGTCGAGGTGCGCGACCCCAAGACCGGCGAGATGATTGAAGTCAGCGGTTGGCGCGATGTAGCGTATGCCCCAGCACCTGGCGCCACCCCAGTGCCCGCCTGTTGGAAGGATGCGTTCGCTGTCTCTCCATCACCGTCCGGACCAGCAACGCCAACGCCGTCCGGCGGCATGGGCGAGACTTACGAGCTCAGTGCGGTCAATCCTGTCGCATTCGAGCAGAGCACCCTTGAGGTCGTTGCGGGCGTCGCATTCTCAATTCTCTTTAACAACAAGAACGAGGGCGTCCCACACAACGTCGCAATTCATGAGGGTGACGCGGATAACGTCGGCGCAGAAATTTGGAAGGGCGAGATCTTCCCTGGTCCCGCCACTCGAACGTATTCGGTCCCTGCCCTCGATGCTGGTACGTACGCGTTCATCTGCACCGTGCATCCAAACATGGCCGGCACCCTAACGGTGAAGTGATGAGCGGCAGCAACGAACCACGCGCGATCGGCCCAGGGGCTGTTGCGCCGCGACGCGTGCTCTTCGGCCTCCTTGACGCTGATGGTTGGGGCTGGGCGGGGGTGCGCTCGGTCCTCTGGACGCTCGTCATCATCTTGATGCTCGGCTACATCCCAGACCGCGCCTACTACCTGACCGTTTCGCCAACCGTTGAGCTCGGCCTCAACATGGCGTCAGTCGTGAACATCTGCCCCGCCGAGAACGAGGGGCTCCCATGCCCAGCACCTGTTGGCGCGCTGATCCCGTGGAAGGGGGCCACCGAGGCGGACCTTCCAGGCGATGGCGTTGACGGCTCTCTGCTGCAGGCTGGTGCGCACCTCTATTACATCGGTGGCACGAGCGGCTCGGCAACACGCCTCGCCACAACGGACGTCTCTGTCGCGAAGATTGATGCCGCGGGGCTGAGCACCTGGTCAGCCAGCACCCCGCTTCCTGAAGCGCGCGCCCATGCAGGCGTCGCCTTCTTCGCGGGCAAGGCGTATGTGATTGGTGGCGCATCGGATTCCACTCCTGCAACTGCATCGGTCTACGTGGGAACACCTGACGCGGCCACTGGGCTGATCACTGCATGGGAACTACTCGACGCACTTGAGTTGCCAGCTGCACGGTCAGGCGCAGCGGTCACCGTCGTCTCTGACGGAATTG
>JBDLWN010000010.1:0-6687 GCA_039804225.1 Chloroflexota bacterium | reverse complement strand
TTGTTATCCGTCGCCCTCGTGCCGCTCCAGGTCCTCGCGGGCGGAGTCCTGATCTCCATCGGAGTCCGCGGGCTGCTCTCACTCCGCGCCTCAAGCACCAGCGCCGATGCGGCCACCGATCCGCGCGTGCGAGGCAGTGCCCAGCAGCTCTACCTGCGCTTCATCGCCCTCACTGCGATGAACCCTGCAACGATCCTCTACTTCTTGGCGCTCGCCATCGGACTCCCGGGTCTCGGTAGTGACCCGATCAACGCCGTCGCCTTCACCCTTGGTGCCGCTGGAGCAAGTCTCTCGTGGCAACTCTTGTTGGGCGCGATTGGCGCAGCGGCGGGTCGCATCCTTCCAGAGCGCGCAGTCACCGCAACACGCATCGTTGGTCAGGTGCTCATTATTGGATTCGGTATCAGCATCGCCGCGGTGGCTCTGCGCAGCATCGCCTAGCCGATCACCACGTTGCGCTCCGCAGCGAGGTCGCTGCGCAGCGGACGATCAATCAGCACACGAATGCGATAGCGGAGCGAGAGGCTCGCGCCATCAAACACGGGCGGTGCATCGCTCGGGATCTCAAACGTGACAAGGCTCCCCTTTGCGAGGTCGCTCGTTTGCAGTTCTGCAGCAGCGATACGCACGGGCAGCGCCATCTTGAGGTCGGCGTAGAGTTCCACGCGAGCGCCGCGGCCACCAGAGGCACTCGGCCAACGAACGTTGACCTTCAAGGTAGTACCTGGTGCGATGGGTGGTGCTGGATCCAGATCCATAGAGACTTCGCCCTCAGACCAGGCGGCCATCATCGCCGACGGTCCGAGCGACATAACGCCGGATCGCAACAGGTCTGGGTTCTGCGCAACGTTAAGTACAGCGGCTACGCGCTCATCTGTGCCTGCGGCAATATCCCATTCCACCTGAAGGGTCCATACCACCATGTAGGCACCGAGATGCACAGAGGGTGGTCCAAGCCGTGGCGCAGGCGCGAGAATCTTGAGGTCAATCTCGTCGCCCGGGGCCAACGTTGCCGGCACCGCGATCTCCCCTAGCGGCACATTGGCGATCTCGGTGGCGAGCACCTCGATCCAGGTTGTGGTGTGTTCCTGGTCGCCAATCTTTTCGGTCAGCGATTGAGTGACCTCACGCACAAGGTGTCCCTTTACCGCAACGCGCGTCCCCCGCGCCTTGATCTCTTTGGTCGCGCGAACGCGGAGACGGGCATGAATCTCGCCACCAACGACGCTCCCGGGCGTCACCTCAATCGAACCCGAGAGGGCATCGGTGCACGGGGTAAGGAGTTCCGCACCAGTCAGGAATGCGAGGGGGTGTGTGCCGTCACGTGCCGCCAGCGTCTCACCATTCAGGCGATCGAGTGGGGCGGGGAGCGACCCCGTCTTCCCTGCGTGACGCTCTCGACCCGCGGCGCGCCAGAGGTCGAGGAAGCTGTTAGCCACGTGCAACACCATTTGCTGTCGCCGCTGCAAGGATGCCCGCCATCTCCGCCGCATCACGTGCAATCCAGGTTGGCCGCTGCGCCTCGGGTAGGTCGCCGATCTGCACCGCACCAACCCCTGCGCCAACACCGGTCATCAAGAGTATGGAGCGGCATCCCGCCGCGTTTGCCGCAGCGATGTCGGTCGCGGGAGAGTCGCCAATCATGATCGCGTCGCGAATGTTGCTTCCATCAAGCGCCGCCGCTTGCATCAGCAAGTCGGGGGCCGGCTTCCCAATCGCCGTGGCGCGCACCCCAGTCGCCGCTTCCAGCGCTGCGACGGCGGCGCCAGTGCCTGGCACTAGCCGACCTGGATCGGGATAGTTGGCGTCGCGATTCGGCACGATCAGTGGGGCACCAGCGCGCACCGCATCCGTAGCCACGGCAAGGTCGTGCCAATCGGCTTCCCGATCGAGGCCAACGGTCACCGCATCAACCCCCCACACTGCGAGCGACTCTGGTCCATCGAACTCGGCGGTGCGGCAGGCGTCGAGCCCAGCGTCGCGCAGCTCAGCGGCGAGACCCTCTGCCCCGTAGACCAGGATGTGGCGATAGCCTGCATCAACAAAGTGCTGCGCAACGGCTGAGGCAGCGGTGATGATGCCGTGAGTTGATAGAGGCGCACCACACGCCTCAATGCGTGAGCGATACTCAACGCGGCGCAGGAAGCTGTTGTTGGTGACGTAGATCACGCGATCGCCGCCGGCCACGCGCTCGGTAAGGAGCGGGCCGACGCCAGGAACCGGCTCACTGCCGCGGTAGACAACCCCGTCAAGGTCAACACAAAGGAGCATGCGGCGATGGTAGATCAAGAGCGGATCACCCTTCGGAACGCGAAGCGCCTGCTGGTGGATGGCAACAACCTCGTCGGCGGCCGCAATGAGGGGCGCCTCAACAACCTTGAAGCGGCGCTACGCCGGACCATTGCCCGCGGGGTCGCGATCGAGGTCTACCGCGATGGTGGGGCGCGCTCCGCAGACGACGAGATCGTTGAGGCAATCGGCACGCCCGATCCCGGCTCGGCTGACCGCATCGTTGTCATTACTGATGACCGCAGCCTTGCCGCACGGTGCAGGGCACTCGGGGCCTCCGTGGTCAGCGCCCGCTACTTTCGCGACGCCATTGGCGGCCCGTCACGCACCCCTCTCGCCGGAAGCGGCGGGCGCCCGCCAAGCATCGGCGGATCTGGCCCCCGACGTGCCGCGCCGAGCAAAGATGAGGGTGACTCCGAGCGACGCTGGCGACCGGGGCGTGGGGCGACCGCGAAACGTGGCCCCGCTACGCGTCCGCCGCGCCCCCGCTAGGATCAAAGCATGAGCGAGATTGCCGCAGCTATTGCCGAGTTCATGGCCTGGATCAGCACGTTCGTCCCCGCCCTTGTCACGCCAGACTGGGCCGCCCTGATCGGCCTCCTCCCACTCTTTATCGCCCCGCTTGTGCTGCTCTGGATCCTCTCTACGGGTGGCATCTGGACGCTGGTCGGCATCACCAAGCGCGGCGCCCAACTAAAGGTTGGCGCACCCCTCCCCACCCCCGCTCCGCTCGGCGCCGATGGGCGACCACACTTCCCCGCTGGGCGACCCTACGCCACCAGTGAGGCGGCGATCTATCCAAATGGGAGCACCCGTTCGCTCAGTGGCGAACTGCTCCTGATCGCCTGCCCTAGCTGCCTGGCCGTGCGAGTGGCGGAGCGCAGCACCTGCGACGCCTGCGGCCTTGAGCTACGCGCCCGAACGCCGATCGCGTTGGAGCGCCCTTCTGGACCGCCTCCGGGCGGCGCGGCGCGCGCCTAAATGGCAACCCTCTCCTTCTATCTTGTCGTCGTTGGAGCCATTGCCCTGGTCGGTGCCTTCGCCCTCTACGTCGTGCACCTTGTCCTCGTAGCTCAAGGCGACCGCGCCGTTACGCCACGACTCGCGACCGCTGCAGCATCAATGCGCGGCAACCTTGCTGAGCAACTTGACGGTGGTGCGCCGACCCATGCCGAATCGTCAAGCCCGATCAGTGGGATTGCTGGCGCACTCGCAATCACTGCAACGAGTTCGCTCGGCGTTGCGTTAATCGCACGCGCCATAGTCGTGGGCCGCGGGCCGTGGGGGAACCTCTACGAGTTCACCATCTCATTCGCCTTCGGCATCTGCGCTGCAGCGATCGTCTTTGATCGCAAGCAGCGGTTCACCGCGCTCAGCACCATCGCCTACGGCATCGCGCTTGCACTGCTCGCGTATGCGGCAACACTGCCGAATGCGGTGGTTGACCTGGTGCCCGCACTGCAACACCCACTGCTACTCACCATCCATGTCGGCATGGCGATGCTCAGCTACGGCATCTTCGCCTTCGCCTTTGCGGCCGGAGTTGCCTACCTACTCCAGGGCGACACCGATCGATACAACTGGCTGCCGCCGGCAAAGCGCCTTGATCTGGTTGCCTTCCGCGCCGTCGCTGTCGCCTTCCCCCTCTTTGCCGGAATGCTCATCCTTGGGTCGATCTGGGCCGCCATCGCCTGGAGTCGCTTCTGGGGCTGGGACCCAAAGGAGACCTCGGCCCTCGCGACCTGGCTGATCTACGCCGTCTACCTGCACGCCCGCAGCCAGCGCGGCTGGCAGGGTCGACCCGCCGCCCTCCTCTTGGTCATCGGCTTTGTCGCGGTGCTGCTGACCTACTCTGGGAACCTCTGGTTCACCGGGCTCCACACCTACTCGGGGCTGTAACAAAGCCCACGCCCCTGCCCATTCACCTCGTCTGAGCGTGGGCCGGGCTCTCGCTGCACAGCAGTTTTTGTAACAAAGGCGAATTGCAGCCAAACCACAACATGTGCGGTAACACTCGTCTGTAACACCACCATATGTTGTGGTTGGGGGATTGACGCCACACCACAAGGGACATAGGATTCGTCTCCCGCTGCTACACGGCAGGGGCTTTGTGCGCCCAATCGTTGATTGGGAACAGAGATGGTGGGCCTCACAGTTTGAGGCAGAAAAGGGAGAGCAACATGGCGGGATTGGTAGACGCTGCGAAGGCGGCAACTAAGGCAACGATCGAGAAGGCAACGGCGCAGCCGCTGCCGCCGTTGAGCTTCGATGGCAAGGGCGCAAAGGGTCTTGCCTGGGATCGACGTTGGACCACCGCCGGCGTTCATCCATTTGACGAAATTCAGTGGGAGACCCGCACCGCCTCCATCGGCAACGAGAGCGGTAAGAGCGTCTTCGAGCAGAAGGACGTTGAGGTGCCCGCCTCATGGTCACAGCTCGCCACCAACGTTGTGGTCTCGAAGTATTTCCGTGGCCACATTGGAAGCCCAGAGCGCGAGACAAGCGTTCGCCAGCTGATCGGTCGTGTAGCCGGTCAGATTGATGCATGGGCTGAACAGCAGCACTACTTCAAGTCCGATGAGGATCGCGCCGCCTTCATTGCCGAGCTGACCCACCTGCTCGTCAATCAGAAGATGGCCTTCAACTCACCAGTCTGGTTCAACGTTGGCGTTGAGAAGCGCCCACAGTGCTCGGCCTGCTTCATCAATGGTGTGCAGGATTCAATGTCATCGATCATGGACCTCGCGAAGACCGAGGCGATGCTCTTCAAGTTCGGTTCGGGTGCAGGTTCCAACCTCTCCCCAATCCGCAGCGCAAAAGAGAAGATGAGCGGTGGTGGCACCGCCTCTGGCCCTGTCTCGTTCATGAAGGGCTTTGACGCATTCGCCGGGGTTGTGAAGTCCGGTGGCAAGACGCGCCGCGCAGCGAAGATGGTGATCCTTGATGTGCAGCACCCTGACATCGAGCAGTTCATTGACTCCAAGGTGAGCGAAGAGAAGAAGGCTTGGGCACTCATTGAGGCCGGCTACGACGCCAGCTTCACCGGTGAGGCCTACGGTTCAATCTTCTTCCAGAACGGGAACCACTCAGTGCGCGTCACCGACGAGTTCATGCAGGCTGTTGAGAGCGATGGCACGTGGCAGACACGCGCCGTTGTTGGCGGCGAGCCGGTAGAGACGCTCAAGGCACGCGACCTCTTCCGCAAGATGGCGGAGGCGGCGTGGGTCTGCGGCGACCCGGGCATTCAGTACGACACGGCGATCAATGACTGGCACACGTCGTCGAACACGGACCGCATCTATGCGTCGAACCCGTGCTCGGAGTACATGTTCCTCAACGACACCGCCTGCAACCTGGCCTCACTGAACCTCATGAAGTTCGTGCGCCCAGATGGCGAGTTCGACGTGGAGTCCTTCAAGTACGCCTCGCGGCTGACCCTGCTCGCGCAGGAGATCCTCGTGGACAACTCGTCGTACCCAACGCCGATGATCGACGAGAACAGCCACCGCTTCCGCCCACTCGGGCTCGGCTACGCGAACCTCGGCGCGCTCTTGATGAGCCGCGGTTTGGCGTACGACTCCGACGAGGGACGAGCCTACGCTGGCGCGATCACCTCGATCATGACCGGCGAGGCCTACGTGCAGTCAGCTGAGACGGCGGCGGCACACGGCGGACCGTTCCTTGAGTACAAGAAGAACGAGAAGCCGTTCCTTCGCGTGATCGGCAAGCACCGAGACGCCGCGTACCAGATCCCAACGGCAACGCTGCCGAAGGACCTGGCCAAGGCGGCCACCGATGCCTGGGATCGAGCACTTGACCTCGGCACAAAGCACGGCTTCCGCAATGCGCAGGTCACGGTGTTGGCGCCAACGGGAACGATCGCGTTCATGATGGACTGCGACACGACCGGCATCGAGCCAGACATCGCCCTGATCAAGTACAAGAAGCTCGTCGGCGAAGGCTTCCTCAAGATCGTCAACCAGACGGTTCCAGAGGCGCTCGTCAAGCTCGGCTACAACGCTGAGCAGGTCGCCGCGATCCTCAAGTACATCGATGAGCAGGAGACGATCGAGGGTGCCCCAGGCCTGAAGGACGAGCACCTCTCCGTCTTCGACTGCGCGTTCAAGGCGAAGAACGGCCAGCGCTCCATCCACTACATGGGCCACGTGCGCATGATGGCGGCGGCGCAGCCGTTCCTCTCCGGCGCAATCTCCAAGACGGTGAACATGCCAGAGGCTGCCACCGCCGAAGAGATCGAGAGCGTCTATCTGCAGGGCTGGAAGCTTGGCCTCAAGGCGATCGCGATCTATCGCGACGGCTCGAAGCGCTCGCAGCCGCTCAACACCAGCAAGAAGAAGGACGAAGCGGCAATCGCCGAAGTCGCCTCTGCGATCTTGC
>JBDLWN010000009.1:0-2748 GCA_039804225.1 Chloroflexota bacterium | reverse complement strand
TCATCGATCAGTCTGCCCAGACGATTGTTGAGACGGCTCAGCGCACTGGTGCCGATGTGATCGGTCCGGTGCCGCTGCCAACGCGCATTGAGAAGTTCACCGTGCTGCGCTCGCCGTTCATTGATAAGGACAGCCGAGAGCAGTTCGAAATTCGAACACATAAGCGCCTGGTAGACATCATTGATCCGACCCCAAAAACGGTGGACGCGCTGATGCGACTAACGCTCGCAGCCGGCGTCGACATTGAAATTAAGATGTAGGTGAGTGGAATGACGATTGGACTGCTCGGCCGAAAGGTCGGGATGACTCAGATCTTCGCCCCGGACGGCACCTCTGTGCCCGTTACCGTGGTGTCGGTCGAGCCAAACACCGTCACGAAGCTCCGCACCCCAGACCAGGACGGCTACACCGCCGTGCAGCTCGGCATTGAGGCCGGGAAGCGCCGACTGAACAAGCCTGACCAGGGCCAGTTCAAGGGCGAACTGCCGGCCTGCTCCGTTGTTCGTGAGTTCCGCGTTGATTCGACCGATGGGATGACCCTTGGCCAGACCCTTGACGTGAGCCTCTTCGCCGATGGCGACCTTGTCGACGTGACGGGCATCTCGAAGGGGAAGGGCTTCGCAGGAACGATTAAGCGCCATAGTTTCTCGCGCGGGCCAGAGACCCACGGCGCCGACCATCACCGCGAGCCTGGCTCGATTGGTGCCGGTACGACCCCAGGTCGTGTTTATCGCGGTACCCGCATGGCCGGTCACATGGGTGTTGATCGCACCACAATTCAGAAGGTCACCATCGTTCGTGCTGATGGCGCGCAGAACCTGCTGCTCCTCAAGGGCTCGGTTCCTGGCGCGAAGAATGCACTGGTCATCGTGAGCAAGGCGGAGCAGATCTGATGCCTACTGTTGACGTCTTCTCGAAGGCTGGAGCGAAGGTGGGAACCGTTGAGTTGCCTGCCGCCTTCTCGTCGCCAGTGAACGAGGCGCTCATTCACCAGGCCGTTGTCTCGCAGCTTGCGGGTCGACGCACGGGTACGCACGCGACGAAGAAGCGCGGCGCCGTTGCCGGTGGTGGCCGCAAGCCATGGAAGCAGAAGGGGACCGGTCGCGCACGACAGGGTTCTACCCGATCGCCACAGTGGAAGGGCGGCGGTGTTGTCTTCGGGCCACAGGTTCGCTCCCATGAGATTCCCTTCCCGAAGCGCATGCGCCGCGCAGCCCTCTTGGGCGCGCTCGCAGCCAAGGTTGAAACGCTCAAGGTCATTGACGTGCTTGGCATCGAAACGCCAAAGACGCAGGTGATCGCCGGTATGTGCACCGCCCTCAAGGCTGGAAAGCATGTGCTCGTGGTTTCGCCAGTCGTCGGCACTGCGCTCGTCAAGTCTGCAGCGAACATTCCAAACCTTTCAGTGCTGCGCGCCGACTCGCTTAACGTGGTTGACCTTGTGAATGCCGACACGATCATCGTGGAGCAGGCAGCTCTCGCTGAGATCCAGGAGGTGTACGGATGAACCGCACCCCACACGAGACGATCCTTCGCCCCGTGATCTCCGAGAAGTCAATCCTGCAGTCGCAGACTGGCACGTACACCTTCGCCGTGCACGCCGATGCCTCCAAGATCGAAATCGCCGCAGCTGTTGCCGCCCTCTTCACCGTTAAGGTGAAGGAGGTCAACGTGCTCACCACCAAGGCCAAGGAGACGCGCGGCACACTCGCTCGCAGCCGATTCCCAGGCAAGACGACCCCATGGCGCAAGGCCATGGTCACCCTCGCCCCAGGCGAGAAGATTCAGTTCTTCGAAGGAGTCTGACCATGGCACTTCGACGATTGAAGCCAACCAGCGCCGGCGTCCGTGGCATGACCATGCCAACGTTCGACGAGATCACGACCAACGAGCCACACAAGCCGCTCACGGAGAAGCTTGTGCGCGGTTCAGGGCGCAACTTCCAAGGGAAGATCACCGTTCGTCACCGTGGTGGCGAGCAGAAGCGCCTCTATCGCAAGATCGACTTCCGCCGCAACAAGTTCGGCGTGCCAGCTCGCGTGGCGACCGTTGAGTACGATCCAAACCGCTCGGCGCGCATCGGCCTTCTCAACTACGCCGACGGCGAGAAGCGCTACATGCTCCTGCCAAACGGACTCTCAGTTGGCGACAACGTGGTCTCAGGTCCAGATGCTGAAGCGAAGGTCGGAAATGCCCTGCCGCTTGGCCGCATGCCACTCGGTACCACCGTCCACAACATCGAGCTCGTTCCAGGGAAGGGTGGGCAGATGGTCCGCTCCGCCGGAACCGCTGCGCAGCTCGTTGCGAAAGAGGGTGAATTTGCCACCATCCGCATGCCGTCTGGCGAGATGCGTCTCGTCCCACTTCTCTGCATGGCAACCGTGGGCCAGGTCTCGAACCTTGACCACGAGAACATGGCGATCGGTAAGGCTGGGCGCGCACGACACATGGGCAAGCGTCCAGAAGTCCGCGGCTCTGCAATGAACCCGGTTGATCACCCTCACGGCGGTGGCGAAGGCAAGGCCCCAACGGGTATGCCTCCGAAGACGCCTTGGGGCAAGCCTGCGATGGGTCTTCGTACCCGCCGCAATAAGTTGACGCAGCGGCTCATCGTCCGCTCGCGACACGCACGCTGATCGAGGAGGAGGCTTAATGTCACGTTCGTCTAAGAAGGCTCCGTTCATCGAGAAGCGGCTCCTTGCCCGCGTTCAGGCAATGAATGCGATCAATGAGAAGCGCGTCGTGAAG
>JBDLWN010000008.1:0-3021 GCA_039804225.1 Chloroflexota bacterium | reverse complement strand
CGAGGAGTTGCCGCATGCGCGCTCGTTCGCGAAGCTGGTGACGCCGTTGCGCACGTCACCCTGCGATATCCAGCACCGGCTCGCGGCAGCGAGGGGGCATGATGCGCGCGCCAGTCCTTGCACCACTCACCGTTGCTGACCTTGACGAGGTCGCGGTGATTGAGAAGATCTCATTCACAGCGCCGTGGCCGACCAGCGCGTACACCACCGAGCTGACCACCAATCGCTTGGCGCGCTATGTCGGTGCCCGAATTGACGGTGTGCTCGTTGGCTTCGGTGGAATCTGGTTAATGGTAGACGAGGCACATATCACGACGATGGCCGTGCTCCCTGCCAATCGCCGAACTGGGGTCGCGACGATCCTACTCCTTGAGTTACTCCAGGAAGCTCGGCGGGGTGGTGCGCGCGTCGCAACGCTAGACGTCCGTGTGTCAAATGTTGACGCGCAAAGCCTCTATCGGGCGTTCGGTTTCGTTGAGGTTGGTAGACGGATTCGGTATTACGACGACAACGACGAAGATGCGCTGGTGATGACCACCTCGGAGCTTGAAAGCCCAACGCAGCTGGCGATTGAGGCTGCACTCCGTACCCGCGCTACGGAGCGTTTTGCCCATGCGTGAGCGGCTGCTCCTGTCGATTGAATCGAGCTGCGATGAGAGTGCGGTCGCCCTCGTGCGCGGCGGTCGTGAGGTGCTTGCAGAACGTGTGGCGAGCCAAACGGCGATCCACGCACCGTTCGGCGGCGTGATCCCAGAGGTGGCGGCGCGCGCTCACCATGAGTGGTTGCCACGACTTCTGGGCGAGGTGCTGCAGGAGGCCGAGGGGCTCGGAGTGGCTAGAGAGATCGAGGGGGTGGCACTGACGACCGGACCCGGCCTCGTCGGATCTCTCCTCGTTGGCGCCGGCATCGGTAGCGCTTGGGCGTGGGCGCGCGGCCTCCCTGTGCTTAACGTGAATCATCTTGAGGGTCACCTCCGCGCCGCCTGGCTCCGCGATGCGGCAGAGGTTGAGGCACCAACGCTCCCTGCGATTGGTCTTGTTGTCTCTGGTGGGCACACGTTGCTCGTGCGGATGGAGCGCGATGGGGCCGTGCAGCGCCTCGGCGGCACGATAGACGACGCAGCGGGTGAGGCCTTTGACAAGATTGCCCGTCTCCTCGGCGCCCCATACCCTGGCGGCGCAGCGCTCTCTGCCCTGGCTGCAAAGGCGCCGCGGGGCGCCCAGATCACACCGCTGCCGATTGCGAAGACCGAGGGTCTGTACAACTTCTCGTTTAGTGGGGTGAAGACGGCGGCCATTCGCCAGGCGCTCGTCGCGAGTGGGCTTACCGATCAGAGTCCAGGACGAGCCACCACGCTCACACGGCAGTTCGCAGAGCACCCACTCCCCGAAGCGGCTGCAATCGCGATCGCCGCCGCAACGGAGCAGGCCATCGTCGGCGCGCTGCGTGCAGGTGTACAGCGTGCCCTGCGTGCCAACCCAGACTGTTCGCTCATAGTTGGCGGGGGAGTGGCGGCCAATGGCCCGCTCCGTGACGCACTGACCAGCGTTGCGAGTGAAGAGCGCCGCACCCTTGTCGTACCGCCGCTGAAGTGGTGCACCGACAATGCTGCAATGATTGGTGCTGCAGGTGACGCGCTCCTGCGCGACGAGCGAGGTGCGTATCAGGAACCAAGTGCGGGCGTCGAGGTTCATGCGCAGTGGCGCATCGGAACGGCGGTGCCTTCATGAGCCCGAAGTATCGCCAGGCACCGAGCCGTGGCCGCGTCGACGGCCATTCGGCCAAGAAGCGCCTTAGCCAGAACTTCTTGCACGATCTCAATGTTCGGGATCGCATCGTGCAGGCTGGTGCGCCAGCCACAGGGGAGCTCGTCCTTGAAATCGGGCCAGGGCTCGGATTCCTGACCGAGGCACTCCTGGCTAGCGGTGCCAACGTGGTTGCCGTAGAGCTTGATACCGATTTGATCCCCCGCCTACAGCATAAGTTTGCTGCGCAGATCGGTGCAGGGCAGTTAACCCTTGTTCATGGCGACGCACTGACGGTTGACCTTGAATCGCTTATGCCAACACGTGGAAGTTGGCGGGTGATCGCAAACATTCCGTATCACGTGACGAGCCCACTCCTTCACCGCCTGCTGCTGCTCGCGGTACCGCCAGCACGCATTGTGTTGCTCGTGCAGCTGGAGGTGGCGGAGCGCGTTGCGGCCGCACCAGGTGACTGGTCGTATCTCACCGCTTTTGTTCAGGCGAGAACGACAGCCTCCATCGTTGCACGGGTCCCGCGCGAGGCATTTGATCCAGTCCCTGGCGTTGACTCCGCGATCTTGTTGCTCGAGCATCGAACTGGCGATGACGCGTTTAGGCTGAGCCCACACGACGAAGAGCGACTCTGGCGGCTGGTGCAGGCGGGATTCCGCGAGCGGCGGAAGAAGTTGCGCAACGCGCTCCCGCGGGCGCTCCCAATTCTTGAGAGCGATATCCTTGCAGCACTCGTGCGCGCCAATTTGAGCCCAGACCAGCGAGCACAGACGCTCTCGGTGCAGGATTGGACCGCCCTCCTGGCTGAGCTTCCAGAACTTGATGCAGGGGTACCGACGAATGCGGCTCGCGCGGCAGTGGCCCGACGAAGCACGAACGGCGGAGCAGAGGGGGGCGAACGCCGCGCGACGCATCCAGCGTCAGCTGCAGATCAAACGGTGGAGATTGTGGCCCACGGCAAGATCAACCTCACCCTCGCCGTCGTGGGGAAGCGGCCAGATGGATATCACGAGTTGCACTCCGTGGTGGCGCAGTTTGAAGCGGGCGATCGACTCTATCTGCGTCGGTCAAAAGACGGAGCCGATTCGATTCGGCTCGCCGGTGTGCCACTACAACTTGAGGGGGAGAATCTCTGCGCCGTCGCGCTCACGGCGCTGCGCCGTGTCTGCGCGGTGCCACCGGTGGAGATCGTGCTTGAGAAGCGCCTCCCCGTTGCCGCTGGGCTGGGCGGCGGCTCGAGTGATGCCGCTGCAACGCTCCGCG
>JBDLWN010000007.1:0-7756 GCA_039804225.1 Chloroflexota bacterium | reverse complement strand
CCGCTGAAGCTCCTGCAGATGCCCCAGCGGGCGAGGAGGCCTAAGACGCCCGCCGTTCGTACGCGCACCTGCGTTGCCTGTCGGCTGAAACAGCCGATGGAGTCGCTCGTGCGGTACGGAGTCTCCGCAGATGGAGGAGTACACACGTCTACTGTCGGCGGTCGAGGTGCGTGGATCTGCCACAGTGGCGACGATGCGCATGACGTACTGATTGCAGATGGATTACGACGAGGTTTGAAGGGTCGCATCACAGCCGAAAATCTTGAGCGCATCCTGATTGAGCGAAAAGTGGAAAAGACGAAAGGGGGTAGCAGATGACGAAGCAGCGCAAGAGCATCCGTCCACCGCGCCCTGATCGCTTGCCGCCAGAGCCAAAGCCAGCACGCACTGCACAGGTGCATGACGGCATTCTCGAGCTGCCCGCCTCCATCGCTGTTGGTGATTTAGCAACGCTCCTTAAGGTCAACCCGGCAGACATCATCAACCCGTTGATCCGCAGTGGTGTCTTTGCCACCATGAACCAGGGCATCGACCGCGAGACGGCCTCCCTCATTGCGACGGAGCTCGGCTTCACCGTGAAAGAGCCAGAGCCTGAAGAAGACGAGGCAACTCCAGAGGCGGTCCCAGAGGCGCCACCGGCTGCAACGAAGATTGAGTTCTTTAGCGAAGCGCCAGGCGCAAAACTGATCTCGCGCGCCCCGATTGTCACTGTCATGGGCCACGTTGACCACGGCAAGACGAGCCTGCTGGATGCCCTGCGCAAGACAAGTGTGGCGGCGGGTGAGCGCGGTGGCATCACCCAGCACCTCGGCGCGAGCCAGGTGCAGCGTGGCGACCGCTCCATCCTCTTCCTTGATACTCCTGGCCACGAAGCGTTTACGGCGATGCGAGCGCGTGGCGCGCGCGTCACAGATATTGCCATCGTTGTGGTTGCCGCCGATGACGGCGTGATGCCGCAAACAAAAGAGGCGATTAGCCACGCGCGCGCGGCAAACGTGCCGATCATCATCGCGCTGAACAAGATTGATAAGCCAGATGCAAACCCTGATCGCGTCAAGACCGAACTTGCAGAGTCCAACATCGTGATTGAAGACTACGGCGGCGATGTGCCGCTCGTGGCCGTCTCCGCTCGAACCGGTGCGGGCCTTGAGGACCTCCTTGACATGGTCCTGCTCGTGGCCGACCTCGGCGACTACAAGGCTGATCCGGCGCGACGTGCCGTCGGCACAGTGATTGAGGCGCAGCGGGACAAGGGGCGCGGTCCGATCGCTACAGTGATCGTGCAGACGGGTACCCTCCGCGTGGGCGACCACATGGTTGTGGGTGCAATCTCGGGGAAGGTGCGCTCACTTGAGTCCACCGATGGGGGTCGCATCAAGTTGGCTGGCCCCTCCACGGCAGTCGTCGTTTCCGGACTCCCTGAGGTGCCTGTGAGCGGTGAAATCTTCCGCATTGCGGCAGACGAGAAGGAGGCGCGCGCTTGGTCTGAGGCTGCTGCCGATGCAACGAGCGCCGGTCGCGACAACGGAAACGCCACCATGGAAGACCTCTACAAGCGCATTCAATCTGGCGCTGGGAAAGAGGTCCGCGTCATTCTGAAGTCCGATGTTGCTGGCTCCCTCGGTGCGATTGAGCACCAGCTCGAGAAGATGCAGAGCGATGAGGTGCGAATCAACGTGCTTCTCTCCGCCGCAGGCGAGGTCACCGAGAACGATATCCTTCTTGCCTCCGCATCCGATGCCATCGTGCTCGGCTTCACCACGACGCTCACCCCAGGTGCGCGCCGCATGGCCGAAACGAACAAGGTCGACGTGCGTCTCTACGAGATCATTTACGAGCTCGCCGACGATATGAAGGCGGCACTCGAAGGGATGCTTGACCCTGAGAAGTCAGAAGTAGTCGAAGGGCGCGCCGAAGTGAAGCAGCTATTCCCCGGCAAGGGTTTCGTCATCGCTGGTTCGATCATTCGCGAGGGTCGCGTTACGCGCGGAGCAAAGGTGCGCGTTATGCGCGGTGGAAATCTCGTAGCTACCGACGTGATCGAATCACTACGTCGCTTCCGTGATGACGTCCGCGAAGTGAAAGAGGGCCAGGAGTGCGGTATCGGACTTGGCGCTTCGGTCACCGTGCAAGAGGGCGACATCTTGGAGATCATCGGCGAGAAGTCAACGAGGCGGAGCCTCTAAGCATGTCTGAGCGGATGCCCCGTGTCGACGAGCTGCTTCGAGAAGAGATCAGCGCCCATATCGGTCGTTCTCTCAGCGATCCACGACTCGGCTTCGTAACCGTCACCAGCGTCTCCACCTCTCCGGACCTTCGTCACGCCAAGGTCTTTGTCAGCACGATTGGGAGCGAAGAGCAGCGTGTCGCCTCGCTCGCAGCGTTGAAGAGTGCCGCATCGCACCTTCGCACCGTGATCGGTAAGGGTCTGCGCATTAGGCGAGTGCCTGACCTGCACTTTGAGCTTGATGAGGCGGGAGATCGCGGCGCACGCATTCAGCAGCTGCTCGGAAGCATCGCCGATGGCGATCTTCCACCAGAGTCGCTCTCACCACTTCCAGCCCCGACACGCACAGGGGTCGAAACGAAGAACCGAAGGGTGAAGGGATGAGCGAGCAGGGGATGGTGCACGCCGCGGATTACCTGCAGCGCGCAGATGCACTTCGAACATCGGCGCTAGCCGCTGTTCCCGCCAACGTACTGGAAGCACTTCGCGCTGCAAAAAAGTTGTGGGTTGTGCCGCACGAACGACCCGATGCTGATGCGCTCGGCGCAGCACTCGGGTTAAAGGCGATCCTCGGTCAGCGCGGCGCAGAGGTGGCCGTGATTAGTGCCGACGCCCCGCCAGCGGTTTACGACGTTATTCCGACGATTCGCGAGGTTGTTCTCAAGGCACCAGATTGGGTTCCAGATGCGATCGTGCTCGTCGATTGCGCCGATCCGAAGCGTGCCGGTCGCATCGGCGACCTTATCAATGCGCTCCCGGCAGCAACGCCACGCATCCTGATTGACCACCACGTATCTAACGAGACAACGTGGCCCCTCGCTTGGGTCGATGCCAAGGCGGCAGCAACCTGCGAAATGGTCAGCCTCATAGGACTCGCGCTTGAAACAGATCTCTCTGTAGACCAGGGGAGGCTCGCGACGACGCTTGCAGCGGGTGTGATCATGGACACCGCAACCTTTCAGCATGGGAACACGACCCCACGAACCCTTGAGGTAGGTGGACTACTCCTCGCTGCAGGTGCGCCGATCAGCGAGATCTCCCGAAAGATCTACCGTTCAAAGCCGCTTGCGCAGGTGCAGCTGCATACGCGTGTGTTAGCTAGCCTAACTACTGCGGATGATGGTCGCACGGTATTCGCAACCATGATGCTAGCCGACCTTACTGAGAGTGGAGCGAATCTTGAGATGAGTGAGGGCATCGTAGATGCGCTCGCGCACGTCGCAGAGGCGGACGTTGCGATCTTCTTCAAAGAAGACGGTCCCGCTGCCGCACGCATCTCCGTACGAACAAAGGGCGATGGTCCGGATGCCACCGCGATCACTGGCGCCTTCGGCGGCGGCGGACATGCTCGTGCTGCGGGCGCAACGATTGAAAGACCCGTGAGCGAAGCTGTCGCCCTGGTGCTGGCGCGCGTGACGGAGCTTCGCGCGCTCAACGTAGCGGGCTGAGCGAATGGCGCGGCGACGGCCGAGTACGCCAGGCATCGACGGGGTGCTTCTCGTTGACAAGCCGAACGGACCAACGAGCCACGACATCGTGGCGAAAATCCGCCGCATGGCCGGCCAACCACGCATTGGGCACGGCGGCACCCTCGACCCGTTCGCTACGGGGCTCTTGGTACTAGTCCTCGGCCGAGCGACTCGCTTGGCCAGCCTGCACCTTGGCGGCGAAAAGCGCTACGAGGCCACCTTCTCATTTGGTGGTGCAACGACGACCGACGATCTTGATGGCGAGCGCACGGGCGATTTGGGGGCGCCCCCCTCCCGAGCAACCGTTGAGGCTCTGCTGCCTCGCTACCGCGGCGCGCTCGCACAGGTGCCGCCATCCCACTCAGCGAAGCGCACCGACGGTGTACGCGCCTATGAGCGAGCGCGCGCAGGGGAGGTGGTTGAGCTTGCAGCGCGTCCGATTGAGATCAAGCGGTTTGAAGTGATCGGGTGGGACGACTCTCATGCCGAAGAGCCGCTGATGCACGCCCGGCTGGACGTGAGTTCCGGCACCTACATCCGCGCTATTGCACGGGACCTTGGCCGCGATGCGGGGAGCGGTGCCCATCTCGTCGCGCTGCGTCGCGTGGGCTCTGGTGTCTTTGCAGTAAGGGAGGCGCACACCATGGAGCAGATCGCCACCGCCGCTCTCGCGGGCGAACTACGCAACCTGCTCCTCCCACTTGACGCTGGACTCGATCACATCGCCGCGACAGAGGTCGGAGAGAAGGGAGCGGCGCTGCTGCGCGACGGGATCGCACTCCCACTCGGCATGCTCGATCGTGCCGGCCAGGAGTCTGCAGAGGGGAGCCCCTTGCGACTGCACGTGCATGGCGCGATCGCGGCGTTCGGTCGCCGCACCGCATTTGGTGCGCAGCCTGAGCGCGTCTTCATTGAATCGAATGCGCTGGTCGGTCAACGCCTATGAAGAGAGTGGTTGGATGGGACGAGCTGGCACTGGAGATTGCGTCAGCCGAGGGTGCTCCTGGGTCGGTTCTCACCCTTGGGGTCTTTGATGGGCTCCATCGTGGGCATGTGCGCCTGCTCGCCGCTGCTGAGCGGCTTGCTCGGGCGGCAGGGCTTCAGCGCGTTCACATTGGCTTCACGCCACACCCCGACCTGCTGATACGCGGCGCAACCCCACTCCAACTCCTTGACGCCGCGGAGCTCGAGCTCCGCATGGCGGGAGCCGGCGTCGACCTTTGGTGTGACCTCCCCTTTACGCCAGAGACACGCGATACGCCGTGGGAGCGCTTCATCGAGCGCCTGGTCGAGGTGACGAGGGCGAAGAGCATTGTCCTATCCCCAGAGTCCGCGTTCGGCCAGGGGCGTCAAGGGACGCTGCCCAACGTTCGGGCCTGGGGGGCTGCGCACGGACTGCAGGTGCACCCAGTGGCAGAGGCAACCGCCGGCGGAGCCCCCATTCGCAGCACCCGCATCCGAGAGGCGATCGTGGGTGGGGACCTGACAGGGGCGGCGCGCCTCCTTGCTCGACCCTACGCCCTCGTGGGCAGGCTCCAGGGTGACGAGGTGCGCCTGCAGCCCAGCGAGGCGGCTGTGCCCCCACCAGGGGAGTACCGGGCTCGCGTTGGGGCCGCTGGGCGGCCTGAAGGGCGCCTCCCACTAGTTGGGCGGCTCACCACCGTGCGCGTCAATGGGGATGGGCTCACGATCACGCTCCTCCGACCAGAGGCAGCTGATCGACGCTTTGAAGGGGGTCCAGTACGGGTCGCCCTGCTTGGAGGGAGCCTCCGGGCGTAGATTTGCTACCCTAAGCACATCCAAGATGTGATGAAGAGATGAGGGGTGCCCTTGGAGCACCTCCGATGTAAGGAGAACTACCACTTGCCACTAGACCAAGAAACCACCGCACGCATCGTTGCCGACAACGGGCGTCACGGTACTGACACTGGGTCCGCAGACGTTCAGATCGCACTCCTCACGGAGCGCATCCAGGGACTGACGGCGCACCTACAAACCTTCAAGCAGGACAACCACTCGCGGCGCGGGCTCTTGAAGCTCGTCGGTCAGCGACGTCGACTGCTGACTTTCCTTAAGCGTGAAGATGCAGCGCGCTACGCCGCGCTCTCCGAGAAGCTCGGACTTCGACGCTAACCACCCCCTCAGCCCCTGGCTGGGACTACATCGGCACGCGAACGGAAGAACCGTTTGCGGCCTGACAGGAGAACAGAATGAGCAACATCACCAGCGTTTCCGCCGAGTTTGGCGGCCAGACACTCACCATTGAAACCGGTCGAATGGCTCGCCTTGCAGGTGGCGCCGTCACCGTTCGCTACGGCGACACCGTGGTCCTTGGCACTGCAAACCGCAGTGAGCCACGACCAGGCCTCGACTTCTTCCCACTCACGATTGAATTCGAAGAGCGCATGTACGCCGCAGGGAAGATTCCAGGCGGATACATCAAGCGCGAAGGGCGAGCTTCTGAGAATGCAACGCTCTCCGCGCGTCTCACTGACCGACCGATTCGCCCACTCTTCCCCGAGGGGTATAAGGATGACGTTCAGGTAGTCATCACGGTGCTGAGCGCAGACCAGGAGAACGACCCAGACATTCTCGGAACGCTTGCAGCATCTGCAGCATTGACGATCTCTGAGATTCCGTTCCTTGGGCCAATCGGCGCAGTGCGCGTCGGCATTGTGAACGGTGCCTTTGTCATCAACCCAACCTTTGACCAGCTCAAGGAGAGCGATCTTGACTTGGTGGTTTCAGGAACCGTTGACGCGATCATGATGGTCGAGGCCGGCGCAAACCTGATCACCGAAGACAAGATGGCTGAGGCCATTGAGTTTGGTCACAACGCCATCAAGGCCCTCGTTGCCCTTCAGGAGGAGCTTCGCGCCAAGGTTGGCAAGGCGAAGCGCGTTCCCTACATTGAGCCAAGCACCGACAGTGTGCTGGCGTTTGCTGAGGCAGCCGCAAACGGCGGCACCTTTGTGATCGTTGACACTGAGACGACCGGCCTTGATCCGAAGATTTCGGATCTTGTCGAAGTTGCTGCAGTGAAGATCAAGGGTGGCAAGATCACCGATCGCTGGAGCAGCTTTGTTGATGCCGGTAACGGTATCGTCGGGGCCCAGATGCACGGCATCACCAACAAAGACATCAAGGGCGGCCTGACGCCAAAGGCCGCAGCCGAGAAGATTGCTGAATTCGCCAAGGGTGCAATCCTTGTCGGACACAACCTCGGCTTTGACGTCGCCTTCCTCGACGAGGCACTCGGCAAGGGTCGCACCTTCGCGACCGAGCAGGGGAGCTACCTCGACACCTACGTCCTCTTCAAGGAGGCGTACCCGGAGAGCGAATCGTTCAAGCTCGGAGATCTCGCCCGCGTCTATGGCGCAGCGACAACTCCGAACCATCGAGCGGCTGCTGATGCCGAAGCGACGGCAGAGCTCCTGCTGATCCTCGCCAGCGAACTCCCAGGTCGCCTCGCGGCGCTCAAGGAGGGAATCGCCGACTCCATCCGCGCTGCACGCAGCGGTAAGGGCGAGCCAAAGGCGATCTTTGAAGCAGCACGTCGCAAGGCGCGCGTCGGCAAGAACCTCTTCGGCTGGATGCATAAGAAGACCGCACGAAGCCTCACGATGAAAGAGGGGATTCGCCTCGACGGCCGCAAGGCTGACGAGATCCGCAAGATCTCGGTAGAGGTTGGCCTCCTCCCACGCGCACACGGTTCAGGCCTCTTCACACGCGGTGATACCCAGGCACTGAGCGTTGCAACACTCGGCCCAGTGGCACAGGGGCAGCGTCTCGACACGATCTCGCCGATCACCGAGAAGCGCTACATCCACCACTACAACATGCCGCCATACAGCACCGGCGAGAACAAGCCGATGCGTGGTCCAGGGCGACGCGAGATTGGGCACGGGGCTCTTGCCGAGCGCGCGCTGATCCCAGTGCTCCCATCGATCGAAGAATTCCCATACGCCATCCGAGTCGTTTCGGAGTGCGTAACCTCCAATGGATCAACCTCCATGGCCTCCACGTGTGGCTCGAGCCTCTCACTACTTGACGCCGGGGT
>JBDLWN010000006.1:0-9676 GCA_039804225.1 Chloroflexota bacterium | reverse complement strand
ATCGAGGCGAAAGAGGGGCTCCACGTTCAGCGCGAATCCGTGACCCTCGCGACGATCACCTTCCAGAACTACTTCCGTCTCTACGGGAAGCTCGCCGGCATGACCGGTACCGCCATGACCGAAGCAGAGGAGTTCAGCAAGATCTACAACCTTGAAGTCACAGCGATCCCAACGCACCGACCAATGGTGCGCAACGACGAGCCCGACCTTGTCTATCGCACGGAGCGCGCGAAAGACGCAGCCATCGTGGAGCACATCAAAGAGCGTCGCGCCGCAGGCCAGCCGGTGCTGGTCGGCACCACCTCGGTGGAGCGATCGGAACATCTTGCGACGCTGCTTAAGCGTGAAGGGATCCCCCACAACGTCTTGAACGCTAAGCAGCACGAGCGCGAAGCGCCCGTTGTTGCACAGGCCGGTCGCAGCGGTGCCGTAACGATCGCCACCAACATGGCCGGTCGCGGTACCGACATCGTTCTGGGTGGCAATCCTGCTGGTCTCGCCTCTGAGGCACTGCGCCTTCGCGGACTCAATCCTGCCGAGGTCGATGCTGCAACGTATGCCGAAGCGCTCGCGGAGGCGGAGCGCTCTTGTGCCGCCGATCGCGAGACCGTACTTGCAGCGGGCGGTCTGCGCATCATTGGTACTGAGCGACACGATTCACGTCGCATCGACAATCAGCTCCGTGGTCGCGCCGGTCGCCAGGGTGACCCAGGTTCGTCGCGCTTCTACCTCTCACTCGAAGATGACCTGATGAAGCGCTTCGCAGGCGAGCGTGTGATCGGCTTGATGGATCGCCTCGGCTTTGATGAGTCACAGGCGCTTGAGTCATCAATGGTCAGTCGCACGATTGAAGGGGCACAGACGCGCGTTGAGGGGTACAACTTTGACATTCGTAAGCGCGTCGTTGAGTTTGACGACGTCATCAACAAGCAGCGCGCAACCGTGTACGGCGAGCGTAACCGCGTGCTGCATGGCGACGATCTCAACCTCACCGTTGAAGATTCACTCCGCGCAGAGGCGCGCTCGATCGTGATGACGCACTGCCCACCAGGACTGCCAGGCGATTGGAATCTTGAAGCGCTGCGCGGTGACTTACGACGCGCCGGCATTGAGCCACCTGCGGGCCTTGAGGATATTGTCGAAGATGCGATCTTGGTTGATGCGATTGAGGTTGCAGCACTGGAGGCGCTCAACAAGAAGGCGGCAGAGTTTGGCCCAGAGATCTGGCCGCGCGTCTTGCGCGCCGTGATCTTGCGCAGCATCGATCAGCTCTGGGTGGAGCACCTCACTGAAGTTGATGATCTTCGCCGCGGTATCGGGCTGCGCGGATATGCCCAAGAGGACCCACTCAATGCCTTCAAGCGCGAGGCGTTCAAGCTCTATGACGAGTTCCAGGGGCTCATCCGCGTCAGCATCGGTCGGTCGATCTTGCGCGTCAGCGTGGTGCAACAGGAGGCACCACGTCCTAAGGTCGTCGCTACGAGCGCGGCAGGCACCACATCGGCGCCAGCGCCGAGGGCGCCGGTTACACCTGCTGCCAGCGTTGGCCGGAATGACCCGTGCCCCTGTGGCTCAGGGAAGAAGTACAAGAAGTGCCATGGCGCGTAGCGTGAGCAGCGAGTCCCCCGTGGGTGCCGCGGTTCGGCTGAGAAGGTGTGCAGGGTGAGCTTCGACGCCACCTCCCTGCGGGACCTGCTCGGGCGTATCGAGGCTACCTCGGGGCGTCTTTGACCCGGTAGCGAAGGTCGCGCGACTCGCCGAGATCGAGGCGGCCATGCTCGCCCCAGGCTTCTGGGATGACCAACGGGTCGCTCGGCGCCTCGCCCGTGAGGCAGAGGGGCTACGCGAAGAGCTCACCCTCTGGAAGGATCTCACCACAGCTGCCCGTGACCTTGGTGAGCTCTTTGAGCTCGCCGAGTCCGAGGGCGACCAGGGGCTGCAAGACGAAGTTTCAGCGAAGGCGACACTGCTGGAGGGCGACTTTGAGAAGGCCCGCACCTCACTCCTCTTTAGTGGCGAGTACGCCGATGCCGATGCCATCGTCACCATTCAAGCAGGCGCGGGCGGCACTGAAGCCTGTGACTGGACGGCCATTCTGCTGCGCGCCTACATGCGCTGGGCCGAACGACATAGCTTCGCCACCGAGATCGTAGATTCCACCGAGGGTGATGGCGCCGGTTATCGAAGCGTAGTTCTCGAGATCCGCGGTCGAAATGCGTTCGGGTGGCTACGCGCTGAGCGCGGCGTGCACCGGCTCGTACGCATCTCGCCATTTGATGGGCAGAAGCGTCGACAGACCACGTTCGCAATGTTTGAGGTGATCCCGGAGGTAGAGGACGATGCTGAGGTCACACTCAACTGGGATGAGATTCGTGTTGATACCTATCGCTCGAGCGGTGCTGGCGGCCAACACGTGAACAAGACGGAGTCTGCAGTACGGCTCACCCACCTTCCAACCAACTCTGTTGTCTCTAGCCAGAACCAGCGCTCGCAGATGCAGAACCGTGAAACAGCGGAGCGGATGTTGCGTGGCAAGCTGATCGAACTCAAAATTCGTGCGCGCGAAGATGAGCTGGCACGCGTCCGTGGTGAAACGATCTCCGCCGGTTGGGGGAACCAGATTCGCAGCTACGTGCTGCACCCATACCAAATGGTGAAGGACCACCGCACTGGCTACCAAACTTCCGACACCAGTGGGGTTCTTGACGGCGACTTTGATCCGTTCATCCTCGCCGAGCTGGAGCGTGTCTCTACTGGGGCCCCGCTTGCTGGCGGCGGCGTGGATGAAGAGTAGGATCAGCCCATGAGTGGTGAGGCGAGGCTCGGTGAAACAGAAGAGGCCGTCGTTGCGCTGAACGGCATCTCAGTGACCTACCCGAGCGGCCATGTCGCCCTCGGTGACGTAAATCTCACGATCCAGCGCGGTGAGTTCGCCTTCCTTGTTGGGCCGTCAGGCGCAGGGAAGTCGACCCTAATTGGGCTCCTGGTTCGCGACGTGCTCCCTACCGCTGGCGAAGTGCACGTAGCAGGGTTCCGCGTGCATCGCCTCTCTGGAGGTGATGTGCCGAAGCTTCGTCGACGAGTTGGCGTGATCTTTCAGGATTTCCGCCTGTTGCCGCGACGAACGGTCCGCGAGAACGTCGCCTTCGCTCTCGAGGTAACTGGGGCGTCACCCGAGCTCGTCGCCAGCGCCACAGAACGCGCACTGCGCATCGTTGGCCTAGCGCGTCTTGCCGAGCGCTACCCCTCTGAGCTCTCTGGTGGCGAGCAGCAGCGCACAGCAATTGCACGTGCCATTGTTGGTGAACCTGAACTGCTCATCGCAGACGAGCCGACGGGGAACCTTGACCCACTGATTAGCTGGGAGATTATGGAGCTCTTGATGGACATCAACCGACTTGGCGTCACGGTATTGGTCGCAACACACGACTCTGACATTGTCACCACGCTGCGACGCCGCGTGATTGGTCTCGAGGGCGGCCGCCTCATTCGCGACGAAGCGAATGCGACATATCACCGGGTGGGCTGATGAACACGCAACGAGAGAGCAAGTCCAATCGCGTCCGACTCATCCGGCTGAGCATCTCAGCAGCGGCGAATGGCCTCGCTCGAAATCGCCTGGCGACGATCGCTGCAACAACAACGATGACGCTCATGCTGATGGTGCTCGCATCAGTGCTCGTTATTCGCGCAGGACTTGATGCTGCGCTCTCCTATGCCGATTCAAAGGTTGAGGTCATCGCCTACCTCAAGAGCTCCGTCACCGAGAGTGAGGCGCGCTCCATTCAAGTTCAGATTGAGGGAATTGACGGGGTGAAGGGGGCGACCTATGTAAGCGCCGACGACGCCCTTGCAGCTTTCAAGGAGCGCCTAAAAGAGCGTGGTGAGCCCGACCTCACTGGAAACCTTGGTGTGAATCCGCTCCCTGCAAGCTACGAAATCTCCCTCGATAACCCTGCCGACACAGGTCGGGTTGCCGATGGCCTGGCTGGAATTCCGGACGCGGCGTCGATCAGCCGCGTTATTGATGGCCGTGCGCTCGCGGAGAGCCTCGCCGCGATCACTGGGACTCTACGGATCGTTGGCCTGGTCATTGTGATCGGCTTCTCGCTCGCCGTGCTCGCAGTGGTCGTCAACGCGATTCGGCTTGCCATCCTCGCGCGCAGCGACGAGATCGCCATCATGCGCATCGTTGGCGCGAGCGCCACCTGGGTGCGTCTCCCGTTCATTCTCGAGGGGCTAGCAATCGGTGCCGCTGGGGCGCTGATCACGCTCTTTATCTTTGGCATCTTGAGTGCCAGCATCGGCGCCGTCATGCTCAATCTCTTCCGCGTTCTTCCTGTTCAAACGTCGGCGATCCTCGCCGGACAGGTTTCACTCTCGGTGATTGCTGCCGGTCTCGGCCTTGGGGCGCTCGGCGCGCTACTCTCTCTGCGAGGGCGACTGAACTAGTCGCCACGTGCAGCGAAGGAGCACCACCATGAGCCTGACGCCATCCGGAACCCCACTCTTCACGCGAGCGGGCCGCCTCCTTCTCGCAATCATCATCGCTGTTACCGCGTACAGCGCTGGGCTGCGCTCTAGCGACGGTGGAGCGCAAGAGAACAGCGCACTCGATCTCGCACGCTTCAATGAGGTGCTCACACTTATTCAGGAGCAGCACGTTGGACCAAAAACCGACGAAGATCTCATCAATGGTGCGATTAAGGGTCTCGTTGACTCGCTCAATGATCCGTACTCTCAGTACCTCACCGCCGAAGAGATGGCCGCGATGAAGGAGGGGCTCTCGGGGAGCTTCACCGGCATCGGTGCGGTGATTGACCTACGCACATCAGCGGGCGAGCTCTGCACCACAATCAGTAGTGATTGCCTCCTCACAGTGGCCTCAACCATTGAAGGTGCACCTGCCCGCGCTGCGGGGATCCTTGGTGGCGACACGCTCCTCGCCGTTGATGGTGATCCGCTGACTGGGCTCTCTATTGATCAAGCGGTGCTGAAGGTGCGTGGCGCCGAAGGAACAACTGTCGTCATCACCGTTCGCACCGGCGACACCGCGCCGCGTGATCTTTCCATTGTGCGCGCCAAGATTGAGCTGCCAGCGGTTGCAACGGAGGTGCTGCAGAGCGCTGCTGGGGATCGCGTTGATTACATCGCGCTCAACGAGTTCACCGATATTGCCGCCGATCAGTTTCGTGTAGCACTACAGGAGATCATTGATGCGGGGGGTGACAAAATTGTTCTTGACCTTCGCGACGATCCGGGCGGGTATCTCTCTACGGCGCTCTCTATCGCCAGCGAGTTCATCGCCGACGGTGTCGTTTATATCGAGGAGAACAGCAAGGGCGAGCAGAGGAGCACGTCGGCAGAAGCTGGCGGCATTGCGACGAGTGCCTCGATTCAGCTAGTAGTGCTGATCAACAGCGGAAGTGCCTCAGCTAGCGAGATCCTTGCGGGCGCGCTGCAAGATCGCGGGCGGGCGATTCTGATCGGCGAGCCGAGCTTCGGTAAGGGGGTCGTGCAGACCTTCATCGACCTAAGTGATGGGTCAGGCCTTAAGTTGACGATCGCTAAGTGGCTGACACCGAATGGGCGCTGGATCCACAAGACCGGCCTGACACCTGACATTACCGTTACCTCCGCCCCGGAGGGCTCGGAGGCTGATCCGGTGTTGGAGGCGGCGCTCAACGCCTTCAAGTAGGGCGGTTGGGGCGCTGGTACTTGCGCCCGCCCCTGCGGAGGCGTATCGTCTGCCGTAGACGAAAGGAGGTGGTGTGCAGTGTCTAATGACAGTTGTACCGCCGCCTCTCACGAGGTCAACGCATAGTTGACCCGCGAGAGCGGTAATAACTGAGCAGAGCCCTGGCCTTCGGGCCAGGGCTCTCTCGTATCCGCCCCAATAGCCCCAGAGTGCACCCGCCCACGGTTGGCGCGTACCCTACAGATGCGCCCAGGGGCCGCAATGCAGTTCGAGAGGAGGTAACGCCATGGCTAAGACACCGGTTAAGACCGCCTCCTCCCCTGCCCCAAGAGAGAAAGCGCCCCCTTCAGGGACCACCCTCGCCTCGAACCGCAAGGCCTCGTACGAGTACGAGATCGTCGAGCGCTACGAGGCGGGGGTCGTTCTCTCGGGGACCGAGATCAAGTCGATTCGCGCCGGCAAGGCCGACATCGGCGATGCCTACGTGCGCCTGGAGGCGGGCGAGGGTCGCCTGATCGGCATGCACATCGCCGAGTGGCCTGGTGCCGCTAGTCAGAACCACGAGCCGAAGCGAGTGCGGCGCCTCTTGCTCCATAAGTCCGAGATCATTGCTATCGGCACCAAGGTGAAGACGAAAGGTCTCACGTTGATCCCGCTTCGCCTCTACCTTTCGCGCGGCCGCTGCAAGGTAGAGATTGGCCTCGGGCGCGGTAAGAAAGCCTTCGATAAGCGTGCTGCAATCGCCGATCGCGAAGGGCGTCGTGAGGCTGAGCGCCAGCTCGGCGACTGGAAGCGCGGCGAGTAGCTCCGCTCGCACTAGCAATCGCGATCCACACGCAGTATCATTGCCCCCTTGGGGATGCGTGGTTTCGACGGGGATCCGCACCTTGAGAACGCGAGTCGAGGTTGCTATCAGGCCTCGTTAAACCGGTAGCAAAAAGAAGTAACTGGCAATCGCCAGCCTGCTCTCGCCCTCGCTGCCTAAGGCAGTACGGTGAGCGTGGAAGCGGCCCCCGCTTCGCGGGTCGTGGAAGCGTCATAAAGCGAAGCTGCAGTGATGACGAGCGACGCATAGTCATCACGTAAGCCCGATTTAGGGAGATGTATCTCGGTTGAGGGCCGATCCGGCCTGTGGGAGCGCCTCAACTTAGACTAAACCGCAGGACACGCTCGTAGTGGTCTCAAGGAAGGCTTTTCGGACGAGGAGTTCGACTCTCCTCCATCTCCACCAACACTTGTACGAGGCGCGGGTCGCGCGCTACCCAATCTCCTTGATGCGCGCCTTTGCCAGCGCCACAAGAAGCTTCTCATCAATCTCCCAATCGTTCGGAATGGTGATGGTGTGTTTGAGTACTCGGTACCCTTTCAGCTTCGGCGTGAACGCAGTAATCACCGCCTTACTAAAGGGGTTGATCAGCAGGTATTTGGATGAGGCCGATGCGCCGAATACATAGTCTTTCTCGGTGCGCAGGATTGGCTGATTCCAAGCGATCACAAGTTTCAGCTCTGGGTACGCTGCGCGCAGCACGTTAAACATCGCCTTCATGGTGCGCACCTGTTGCGGGTTGATCGTCTTAAAGTAGTCCGTCGGCGTTGCGTGTCGGTGTGCAGTGGTTGAGCCGCGAGTGAACATGACCAACGCATTGGCATGCGCTTGCGAAAATCCGTAGTTCTCGCGCAGGTGAGCGATCTGTTCCGGATAGCGCTTCCCTGCAACGCTCTTCATTACTGCGAACCAGTACTTCATCGGTTCGCCGTAGCGTTTCTCAATTGCAGGGAAGTGCGCTTCCCGTTTTGGATCTCTTGTCGGCATGGTGGCCGCTCGCTCGTTACGCGGGGATCACGACCACGCGGCGCTCTGGCTCTTCGCCAGCAGACTCGGTCGCAATGCCATCCATCTCCTGAAGCTCAACGTGAATCCAGCGGCGCTCCAGCGCCGTCATTGGCTCAAGCTGAACAGCACGGCCGGTCTCCTTGACACGGTCTGCCGCCTTGCGCGCAAGTGCGCGAAGCTGTGCCTCACGTCGGCCTCGATACTCTTCAATGTCGACGGTGACACGTGCCCACTCGCCCATCTTTCGGCTAAGCATCAAGTTCACAAGGTGCTGGATCGCCTGCAATCGCTCGCCCCGGCCGCCGATCAAGTTGTTCAACTCATCGACCGCCTCTGGTGAGGTGCCGGCAACGTTCAACACCGTGTCAGCGCCTGTTCCAGTGACACGCACTTCCGCTTCAAAACCGAGATGCTTCACCAGCGTCTCAAGGATCTCCTTGCCGCCGCTGATCATCTCTGGCGTTGTCTCGCTACGCTCGCGTCGCTCTCGTGGTGCGCGATCCTCACGCGGTGCGCGCTCTGGGCGCGGGGCACGTTCAGGTCGTGCGCCGCGATCACCCCGTGGCGCTGGGCGCGAAGCGCCTTGTGGCGCAGCGGCTCGCGCTGCTGGTGCATCGTTCCGTGGCGCAGGGCGTGGCGCGCGCTCTTCGCGAACGGGTGCTGGTGCTGGACGGCTTGGTTCTCCAGCACGCTTCGGTGCAGCGCCGCCGAGTGCGCTGATTGGCGCAGCAACAATACGGGCAGGCTCGGCGCCCATACCAAGCACGCCGCGCGAGCCTGGGGCAATGATCTCGAAATCGAGATCGCCGATGCCAACCTTGAACGCCTCGCAGGCACCCTTCAGTGCCTCTTCAACGCTCTTACCGGTGAACTCCTGATATGCGCTCTCGTTCGCCATTACCTACTCCCTCGTCGACCATGTCGGTCGCGCTTCTTTGCCGAACGGATCGTGGCGGCCGCTGATGCGGCGCGGTCAAGCTCCGTTCGCTCGTGTGGAACCACCGCCTCCCCAGCAACATCCGGAATCGATTCCGGCATCGCCACTGGAAAGCGCGGGGTATGGTTAACGGCGAAGGCGGGTGTCCAGCCGAAGAGCGGAAAGAGCCCACCGTAGCCGAGGATCAAGTACTGCTGAGCGATCGAGAACAGCGTGGACGAGATCCAGTAAATGAACAGGCCGGCAGGAAGAATCCCACCGTACAGCACCGAGATAAGAGGCAGGAGCACCATGGTCTGACCCTGGGCGCCTGACATTGGGTCGTTCTTTGACGCATTGGGATTGATCACCATGCGCGTCTGAATGACCTGGAGAAGTGCGCTAATGATGGCGAGGACTGAGACGCCGAATCCGGCGATGGAGAAATTAACTGATGGGAGTGAGGCGTTTTCCAAGCCGAGCCACGGCACCGCTGCCTCAATGCATGGCTTAGTTGCGTCAGCTGTCGCGCAGACAAATCCAATTGCAGCGCCAATATCAAACCCAAAGACGCGCAGCATTGCCTGTGGCTCTGGGTTTGTCAGGCCGCTTGAGATGACTGCATACATCGGGATCAGCACGATGAACTGCAGCAGAGTTGGAAGGCAGCCGCCGAACGGGCTGACGCCGCGCGACTTGTACAGCTCCATTTGCGCCTGTTGAATCTTCACCCGGTCGCCCTTATAGCGACGCTGAATCTCGGCTACCTCTGGTGCGAGTAGCTGGGTGCGCTTCTGGCTCACCAGCTGCTTGCGGTACGGCGAGATCAAAATGACACGAATCACAAGGGTGAGGAGAAGAATGGAAATACCGATATCGCCCGTTAGTTGGTCAAATAAGACAAGGCCGATAAAGAGCGCTTGAAACACTGGTGTGAAGAGCCACGAGAGGAGCTGGAACGGGTCACCGCCAGGATTTACTGGCGCGAGTGGTGATGGGATTGGGGTCGCGGTTGCTACGGCGCCGTCCGGGCCGCAGGCGGCAACAAGGAGAAGAGTTAGGCCGAGTAGTGCGAAAGTTTTCAGTGTGCGGCGGCTCATCGGACTGGGTCCAGTCCGCCAGCGCTGAGCGGCGAGCAGCGCGCAATGCGCTTCGCTCCCATCCATGAACCTTTCAGTAGTCCGTACTTCACGATCGCCTCCTCTGTGTAGCGCGAGCAGCTCGGCTC
>JBDLWN010000005.1:0-43202 GCA_039804225.1 Chloroflexota bacterium | reverse complement strand
GGGTAGTCGCTATAGGCGACGTGATAGATGCTCTTTGAGCGTAGCGGGCGGGGCTGACTTGTTCGTCCCACAAGCGGATCGGCTTGAGGCGACTCCTGTCAAAGGGGGTCGCCTCATTTATATTTCCCCTCAATTTCCCCTCAATCATTTCCCCCGGATTTACCTGGTGGGACCCCCTGATAAACTCGCCACCCCTCGCGCTCGTAGCTCAGTGGATTAGAGCGTCTCCCTCCGAAGGAGAAGGTCGCAGGTTCGAATCCTGTCGGGCGCACCACACGGAGTAGACTCCTCCCCATGGCTGACCAAGATCTCGTCACTGTTCCGCTGCTGCGCCGGCCGCTCTTTGTCGTTGCTGCAGTCGTCAGCATTGGCGCTGTCGTCGTTGGCCTGAGCGGCACCGACGAGCGGCTCGTTTACATCCCAGCTGCGCTCGGTCTCTTGTGGTTGATCGCCTATCAGGCACAGCCGCGCGAGGGGGTGCGTCCACTACGACGTGCGCCACAGGGGTCGATCATCGTACGCCGACCAGATCGCCCCGCACCACGACAGCGAACCGAGATGCCGCCGACACCGTCAGGCTTTGCCCCATCTGCGGCAGTTGCCGCAGCACAGGCGCGCGGTGGCGTACGCAAGCCGATAAAGCCAGTGGAGATCGGGCTGCCAAGCAAAGGTGCAGCGCCCGAGAAGAAGCGCCGACGCGGTCGTAAAGGTGGAGACGGACCGAACCTCGGTCTCTAACTACGGCGCGATCTTTACCGTTACCACCGGTGGCTTGTCCAGCGCGAAGCACCGCGCATCGAGCCAACCATCGCGAATAGACTGGCGCTCCTCTGCGTCAGCGGTGAGCTTCCAGCGAATCTTTACGGCAACCCACTCTGTGAGGTAGAGGCAGGTCGCCGATTCAAGTGGCGGGAGCCAGTTGGTTGGATCGTCATCACTCTTAGATTGATTGACGTTGTCAGTCACTGCTCGCAGCGTCCATGCAACTCCTAAGTCATTTGCATAGGCTTGTCGTCGCGCAGCCGACCACTTCCATGCGCCAGAACGCCACGCTTCAGCAAGCGCAACCACATGGTCAACATCGACGTCCGAGGCCTGTGTCCACGTCTCCCCGTCATAGAGGCTCAACCACTTTCCCGAGCTCACTGTCTTGCCTGTTGAGGTAAATCGCACAGGAATCAAGGATTCTGCGATCAGCACTTCAGCGCGTGTATTTTTGCCGTTCCTGTTTGCATCAATCCAGTGTTTGAAGAGCGAGCGCGAGTAGCCACCGATACGCTCTTCCGCCACTAGCACGCAATCAAGTGCTGTGAGTAGACCAAGCTTGGTGTTGTTGGTCTTGCAGGCCCCGGCGGCGCTTGTGGCTGCGCTGACTGGCGCGGGCACAGCGAGCGTTACGCTGACGAGTAACGCCAGGAGTGTGACGGTAACGCGAGACTTCATCAGATTAGATTACGCGACGACGTTAAAGAGTGCGCGCACAAGCGCAGTGCCCCCTGCATCAAGAATGTCAACGCGGGCCTCGTTGGCAACGGAACGAACGCTGCACCGCACGGCGGCACCAGTGGTGAGGCCTAGGTACTCCAGTCGGATCCGACGGCGCGTGGCGCCCAGCTGAGCTGGTGCGACTGCGCTGAGTGCCTCTTCAGCGATCTCGAGCCAGGCGGCATTGTTCACATGGCCGAGCGGATCAAAGTCGGCGACGCGAAGTGGCACGGTGACGGTGACGCCTGCTGTATCGCCAGTTGGTTCTACGGGAATCTTCTCGGGGGTGAAGCTGGCGCCGACCTCGGCGACAAATGGTTCGAATTCAATGGGGAAGCGGACCGGTCGTCCGTTCTGGTCGGTCATGACCCAATCAATGGTGGCGTCAGCAATGACGCGACCGGTGCGACCGAAGAGGCGCGTGCGGCGTCGAGCCATGACGTGGCGGAAGCCAACCAGGGCGGTGGTGCCCGTCATCGCCTCATTGGAGCGAGGCGGTTGGTCAATGAGTAGGTCAACGCTGCGCACGACCCAGCCGACACCGCGCGACTCGTACCAGGCGCGTCCGTACTCGAGCGTCTCGCTGTGCTGCCAGGCGAGGTCCTGCGCATGGCGGAGCACTGCGGCGGCGCGCATCGTGCCAGAGCGGTTGCACTCATCAAAGCGCACGGAGCGACCCTCGTCGCGGTAGCGGGCGTGCTCCGGGAGGCGTGCCTCGTCGGGGGCAAGGCCAGGGGCGAGTCGCTCGTTCAAGCTCATCCTGCCGCCAGCCGACCGAGGGTTTCGAGGGTGATAAAGCGGGTCTTCTCGCGCGGAGCACGCACGATGGTCAGGCGCGCGGCAACGACGGCGGCGGTATCAAATGCCACCACACCAATGGCGATCCGTGCGCTGCTCCCAGCGGCGCGAATGCGCGCATCCTCAAGTTCGGCGAGGAGGCTCGCGTCAATCCCGCGCGCGCCCCACTTGCAGTCCCAGAGCTCTGGAACGGGGCCAGCCTCGACGGTGACGTCGAACGGGTGTGGATCGGCGGAGACACCATCAATCGCAAAGCGGCGCTCGCGCCGCACCAGCCGTTCGGCATCGTTTGCGAGCACTGGGCGACGACGCAGCATCTCCGCGGTGGTCGCCTCTACCACTGCTCCGCGGTACTGCGCATTGGAGGCTTGCGCCTTTCCACCAATAGCCAGTGCGCCAACCACCAACGGGTCGGTGGTAGTGCGATGTGACGGGAGAGCTGCAAAGAGCGCTGCAGCCTCCGTCGCCGTCGGTTCAGGATCGTTCATCACCGCTCGAGCAATAAGTCGCTCTGCCGGTGTGGCGTTGGCAATCGCAACCGCGAGTGGTCGCAAGATCGGATCAGCTTGGATGCCGGAATAGACCACAGCTCGCCCGTCGCGCGGTGCGTCGCTAAACGAGATCCCCGCAGGGATCCGCGCAGCAACGGTTGTGCCGCTACTTGGTGGAATGACATCCTTCGGCAAGCTGGCAGGGTTCATCGTTGCGGCAAGGAGTGTCAGCGCAAGGCGTGGCTGCATTCCGATCCAATCAATCGCGCGATGTGGGTCGTTTGCGGCGAGCACACGCTCAACGCTTGCGACGAGTGATGTCAGTGCACTGGTTGCTGCATCTGGTAGTGCGCGATCACCGATTGCAGTGATTGCCCGGTTCAATTCCTCTTCGCCCAGCGTTGAGACGACGTTCGTGTGATCGAGCGCGTCTGTCACCTCTTCACCGAGTCTCACGAGTCGCTCGAACAGATCTCGTTGCTGCGTGAGTGCGGTGTCGCTCATATCGTCGGCCAGCTCAGCGCTGCGGCATCAAGGAGCAGTTCCGGGTTTCCATTGCGGCGTAACGCGCTCAACTTCTTGTCAATGTCGCGCAGGGCCACTCCCCATGTTGCTGGTGGGAGCTTGAAGGCAACAGCCTCAATCTCGGCGCGATCTTCTGGGAATGCGATCTGGTCAACGGCACCGGTACTCACGAGTGCAAGATCGCGAGCGACGCCGCGCCAAAGTCGTAAGAGTGCAGTTGCAGCGGCGCGACGCTCTGCTGGTGTCGGTTTAGCACTGCGCTTCGCTGGGCTCTTCTTCCTCGGTTCCGCATCAACTACTGGCGCATCATCGCTGCTGTCATCACTCTCAGTGACATCAGCGGCGGCGTCGTCGTCACCAGCAACGAGAATGGCGCGCGCGTCGGCTACGAGCGCGCTGAGCTGCCCGAGTCGTGCATGCGGTTGCGTTGCGGCAAAGTCAAGGATCTGGCGGCGAATCTGTGCGTGGGCGCGTGCGGCATCACCAGTTACTTCGGCGTCGATGAGCGGGCCAGGACGACCCGATGACATGCGAAGCAGTCGTACGGCAGTAGGCGCGTCTACGCCGAGTCGCTCTCCGAGAAGCTCGCTCGCCTGTTTTGCATCTGGGAGCCCAAGACGAATCACTGCACAGCGGCTGCGAATCGTTGGCATGAGTCGTGAGTCCTCAGCGGCCGCCAAGATCACGTGAGTGCGGGATGGCGGCTCTTCGAGTGTTTTAAGGAGCGCGTTCTGCGCCGCCTCGTTCATGCGGTCGGCGCGCTCGATGAGCGCAATGCGGCGACCCCCTTCAACAGAGAAGAGGGCGAGGCCTGCGGCGAGCGCCCGGATCGGCTCGATGCCGATCTCATCTGAAGCTCCGGTTGGAGAGATGACGACGAGGTCGGTATGGCTCCCTGAGGCGATCAGGCGGCATGAGCGACACGCGCCACAGGGCCCACCGTCGACCGGAGCGCCGCACATGAGCGTGGCGACGGCGTCTCGCGCGAGCGTGCCTGCGCCCGCGCCACGTGGTCCAACAATCAGCAGGGCGTGCGGTGGCACGCCGGTGAGGAGCGCCGCGAGATGTGCCGCAGCGGCGTCATGACCCCGGGTCACAAAGCGCGCGGGGCGACGCGCAGGGTGAGCGGCGTCAGGCGGCGTTGAGACCGCCCGCGCCATCTCGTTAGGCTCCCTTGCTCCCCTTAGCCTTTGGCCGCGTAGTGCTCTTCTTTACGAGTGCAACCTTTGCGGCGGGCTTGGCGGCTCCGCGTGCTGCAGGCTTCGCAGATGGCTTGGCTGTAGGCTTCGCCGCACCCTTCGGTGCAGGTCGGCCGCCACGTGTTCGACCCTTGCCGCTCACTGGCGCCTCCTTGCCGGTGAATGCGGCTGACTCGCTCGCCGATCGCCCAGTTGCCTGTAGTTGTGACTTCAGGAGTGCGGCCACATCTGGTGAGACGTCGCTGATGCCGTCATCGGTATCGTTGAAGCTCGCGCTTGAGCGAATAGTCTCGTCCTTATGGGAGCGAGCAACCTCGTCGGCGATACGAGATGGGCCAGAGCCGAGCTGTTGGCGTGCAGCGCGCACTGGTCCTCGACCGGTTGCGTCGCGTCGCTCGGTGGCGAGATATTCAGGCACGCCGCCTGGCGCGCCGTCATCGGCGTCGTCAAGCGTCATCGTCTCAATGCCGTCGAGCGAATCGCCGCCTACTCCACCTACTCCACCACGACCACGACGTCCGCGACCGCCGCGTCGGCGACGACGACGCGGGCCGTCCTCGCCGAATGGGGTGACACCTTCGTGGCTGTGTGGTGATGGCTCAGCGCCTGCGGCGAGATCGTCTGGGCCGAGATCATCAAGCGTCAGTGTCTCAATGGAATCAGCATCAATCATCGTGTCGCCAACGCGAATTGCTGAAGAGCGACGTACTGGCGCGCCGCTGCGCGGTGCTGCGGTGCGTGTGGTGCGCCCGCCGCGAACTCGTTCGCGTTCAGGTGCTGCGCCAACGCGGCGTGGTCGTGCTGGTGCTTCGGACTGTTTATCGGGAACCTCGGTCATAGAGAGATCTTCTTCGCCGTCGGCGGCAACACGGCGACCGCTGCGGGCGCCGGCCTCCACCTTGGCGATGTTGGTGATCTCAATGAACTGGTCAGCAACATCAACGAGATCGCTGCTGGTGTTTGCACGGAAGCTCACCACTTCTACGCGCACACCCATGTCTTGCACCGCACGAATCGCTGGTGCAAAGTCTCCGTCGCCGGAAATCACGACTGCGATGTCGAGCTTTGGTGCGAGGCGAACGAGATCAACAACGAGCTCAATATCGAGGTTCGCCTTGAAGCGACCGTCGCCATACTTGCGAACATCCTTGCTGACAACCTTGTAGTTGTTGCGCGCGAGGAAGTTGTGGAAGGCCTTCTGGTTCTCATTGTCTGGATCAAGACCGGTGTACGCATAGGCGCGAACCAGATCGCGGTTTGCCGTAAGGGTCTTGAGGAGCGTGACGTAATCGATGTCTACGCCCGCAGCCTTTGCTGCATAAAAGACGTTTGCGACGTCTACGAAAATTGCGACATTACGTGACATTACTTTGTACCTCTGGTTTCTTTAGTAGATAACGTGGCGTGCGCTGCTACGACGGGGCTGGGCCGGTATCGGCCTCTTGCCCGCGCGTCGGAGCGCACGGCTGCACCTGCACACCCTAGCAGGTAGCGGCGAGATGCCCCCTTTTGAGCACGATTCGCGCTTAGCGGTCGTCTCGCGCGTCAACGATCTGCGCAACGCCCGAGATCCAAACTCCCAGTGCGACCAGCGTAATCCAGAGGCCAGGGGCGCGATCAATGCCAAAGACGGAGGAGAGGGGTAGATCGAAGCTCGTTGCTGTCACCGCAGCGCCAATAAGGGTGGCGACGAAGCTGAGGGAGGCAACGCTTGCGAGCCCGACATGTACCGGCCACCAGTCAAACCGAAGCTGCTCGCCGAAAGCGTCCGGGGCAATGAGCAGGAAGAGCGTGGCGAGGGCGACAAAGAAGCCGGCTGCGCCGTAGGTGTCAAAGGCGTTCCCCACGGTTGCGGGTACGCCAGGGGCGGCGAGCGTCCACCACGCAGGGATTGCACCGAGCACCACACCTGTGGCCCCAATGCCGCTCAAGCGGCGGCCGCTGCTGCGACGGAAGAGGTTCCCCGACGTGGACTGGATGCGCCCGATTGGCTTCACCACCTACTCCTTCCCGAGGACCGATGTGTACATCGAGGGCTTCAGGATGCCGACATAGGGGAGGTTGCGGTACTGCTCGCCGAAGTCGAGCCCGTAGCCGACGACGAACTTGTCGGGGATCTCAAAGCCCATCCACTCCACGGGGATCTCGACGACGCGGCGCGCAGGCTTGCTGAGCAGGGTGACGATCTTTACGGAACGCGGGTTCTTTCCTGCGAGGTAGTTTGTGAGGTAGTTCAAGGTGATGCCGGTATCGATGATGTCTTCAACGATCAGCACGTCGCGGCCTTCGATGGTCCCCGAGAGGTCCTTCAGGATGCGTACCGTTCCACTCGACTCGGTGCTCTTGCCTCCGTCGTACGACGAAACCTCCATGAGGTCAATCTGTACGTTCCCAGGAATGGCACGCATGAGATCGGCAACGAAGACGATCGAGCCCTTCAACACGCTGACCAGAATGAGCGAGTCGTTCCCCGCATACGCGGCACCGATCTCAGCGCCGAGCTCGCGCACGCGCACGTCAATCGCCGCCTCAGTAATGAGGACGGACTCGATGTCGTCGTGCGGATTCTGGCTCGCCGCCATGGTTGTTCCTCCCCACTTGACGCCCCGGTAGGGGCCTCTCAATCTGCGGCTGAATCGTAGCATCGGAGCGTGATCAGATACTCTCAGGGGGTATGGCAGAGCATATCGGGCACAGCTACACAAAAGACCGCAAGGTCCTGCTGAATCGGTTGCGCCGACTTGAGGGGCAGGTGCGCGGCATTGCGCGCATGGTCGACCGCGAGGAATACTGCGTTGACATCCTGCAGCAGACGGCAGCACTGCGCGCCGCCGTCGATGCTCTCGGCCTCCTGATCCTTGAGGATCACATCCGCGGCTGCATGAAAGATGCGGCAGAGAAGGGCGATGCCGAGAAATCCATTGAAGAGGTGCTCGATGTCGTGCGTCGCTCCATGGGCCGACCGGCGCGCAGTGCAACGCCGAAGAGTGGAGCGAGCGACTGAGCCCAGATACGACGCCTTCCGAACGCGCACCGCTTCCCACTGATCCGAGTGCGTTGCCTCCAACGGAGCGTGACACGCTTGAAGAGCTTGCGCGCCAGCTTTCTGCAGCCTCACTTCCGGCACTATCAGAAACAGAGATCACGATCTTCACCGCACACCTGCGACTACTTGATGCGTGGAACCCGGCAATCAATCTCACGCGTATCAGTGATCCGCGCGAACGCGCAACGCGGCACCTTCTGGATTCGCTGGTAGCTGCGCCGTACATTGAGCGGCTCCTTCCAAGCGGCGGAAAGATTGCCGACCTTGGATCTGGTGGTGGGTTCCCTGGTATACCGCTGGCGGCGCGCTTGCTTTCACACCACAGCAACCTTTCAATGACGCTGATTGAATCGATTGGCAAGAAGGTACGATTTCTTGAAGCGGTCACCGCGGCAAGCGGACTCGCACCGCGACTGCGCGTTGCACATGCGCGCGCTGAAGATCTCGCGCACGGCGGTGGCGTGCGTTTTGACGTGATCGCGGCGCGCGCTGTTGCACCCTTGGGTGAACTCATTCGACTGGCCGCACCGCTTCTCACGCCAACTGGCTCACTGCTCGCGTGGAAGCGTGCGAGTGACGAGTGGGATGCAGAGCTAGACTCCGCCTCTTCCTTCATCGGTGCGAGCGCGATTGAGGTGGCTCCGGTGAACGCCGCGCGCCTGGCGGGGGCGCTCCTCGTGCGGGTAACTCCGCACGAATCGGAACGGAAAAGAGCGCGGGTATAAGATTAGGTAACTCGTAATTGACGAAAAAACCATTGGGAAAGGTGCAGTGAGCCTCAATGACCTCTGACAATCAGAAGGGGAAGCCCGACTGGCACGACAACGACAGCGGCGAGGAGCTCTTTGTTGAGCCTTCGCCGGACCACCTAGTCGCATCCGCGGCGGGTAGCGCTCCAGTCCACGACCTAGGGAAGGCGACGACCGCCGCAAAGCGGTTCATCCTCGGTCGACCGATATCTAATGCGGAAGAGGGCGAGGAGCGCCTCAGCAAGACGCTTGCTCTGCCGATCTTCTCCTCTGACGCAATCTCGTCGAGCGCCTATGCGAGCGAAGAGATCCTGATCGTGCTCGCCTCTGCGGGTGCCTCCTATCTCGCATTCGGCCCGGTTATCGCGCTGGCTGTCGGCCTTCTTCTCGCCGTCGTCGCGCTGAGCTACCGCCAGGTCTGTTTCGGATTCCCGAAGGGCGGCGGCGCATACGCAGTCGCCAAGAGCACCCTTGGCACGGGTCCGGCCTTGATTGCCGCCTCAAGCCTCGTCATTGACTATGTACTAACCGCGGCGGTCAGCACCGCGGCTGGTGTTGCCGCTATCACCTCAGCGATTCCTGAGCTTTCACCGCTCCGCGTTGAGCTAGCGATTGGAGCCCTCGTACTTCTGGTCCTTGCAAATCTACGAGGGCTGCGAGAATCAGGAAAACTGTTCGCCATTCCGACGTACCTCTTTGTGTTTGGCGCGTTGGCGGTCATCGCGGTTGGCCTGATTCGCATTGCACTAGGTGACCCCGCCGTCAATTGGAGTGAGGGGGTCACCGTCATACCGCACAGCGAGATGCAGCTGATCTTGCCCTTCCTGTTGCTTAAGGCGTTTGCCTACGGCTCCGTCGCCCTGACGGGCACCGAAGCCATCTCGGATGGCGTCGCTGCATTCAAGAAGCCCGAGGCGAAGAATGCGGCAAACACGATGAGCATCATGTCTGTTCTGCTCGCGACAATCTTCTTCGGGATCTCCCTGCTTGCATTTGCGTTCGGCAAGGTTCCACAAGAGGTGGGTGGTGAAACATTAATGTCCCAAATTGCTCGAGCCTCCTTTGGCGACGGAATCTTGTACGTGGTCTATCAGATCGCAACGACTGGTATCTTGCTGCTTGCCGCAAACACTGGGTTTAACGGCGGACCGCAGCTTGCACGAATCTTGGCTCGAGACGGATTCTTGCCGCGCCAGATTGGGCAACGAAGTGACCGACTTGCATACGCCGGCGGAATTCTTACCATTGCGGTGGGTGCTGTGATCTTCCTTCTCGCAACTGGCGCACTCGTCACCCTCTTGATTCCTGCATATGCAATCGGCGTCTTCCTTGGATTTACCATCAGTCAGACAGGTATGGTGGTGCACTGGCGCAATATTCGTGGCACAGATTGGCAGAAAAAAGCACTGCTCAATGGTGTTGGGGCAGTAGTCACCGGCATTGTTCTCGTCATCATCTCGCTTGCAAAGTTTGCAGTTGGTGGTTGGATTATCTTTATCTTAGTTCCGCTTGTCGCTATCTTTATGTCTCTAGTGCGGCGACGCTACAACCTGCACGAACGCGAGCTGGCCATTAAGCCAGATCTCGTGTTTGATGCGCCACATCGCCCACGCAGAATTATTGCGCCGTTCGGCGAGATCAATCGCTCAACGGTTCGCGCGATTACGCTCGGTCGAATCCTTGAAGGAACGACGGGTGAGCTGACCGCGGTGCGCGTCGTGTTTGACACCACGGAAGAGGTGACGATTCGTGAGCGCTTCGAAACTCTCTTCCCTGGCGTTCGCCTCGTCACCGTGGAATCTCCATTCCGCGCCATCGTGGAGCCGATCTGCCACTACCTTGACGAGATTGAAGACGAAGATGCACATCTGCCAGCAGAGCAGCGCCGCATCAACGTGGTGTTGATCCCCGAGTACGCCGGTCGACACTGGTGGGATCGCATCCTGCATAACGGCAACGGGAAGCGCCTTCGCGAGACGCTGCTCGGCCGACGCAACACGGTGATCCTTGACGTTCCGTATCGCCGCGACCTCGAGTAGGTAGCTCCCGCCCCAGCGACCCCCGCAGATCACCATCATCCGAGGTTCTCCTTGCCCCCGTGTTTGCCATTCTGTGGATAACTCTCTTGACAATGGTATTGATAGGGTTGTAGCCTATCCGGGTGTTGAAGAGCAGGGGTACAGGCGTCGATCCAGCCCGGCCGGTCTACGTGATCAGCGTGGCCGCAAATATCGTTTCGGCCCATCCACGAACCCTACGGATCTACGAAGAGGAGGGTCTCATCTGTCCCTCTCGAACCGAATCAAACATCCGCCTCTTCTCTGAGAACGACCTTCGGCGGATCCTCTGGATACGCCACCTGACGCAAGACTTTGGGGTCAACCTCGCCGGGATCAAGCTCCTCTTCGAACTCGAGGAGCGACTCGGCGAACGAATCTTGGAGCGACTGTACGAAGAGGGTCAAAGCAAAGAGGCGAAGCGAGCGCCGCAGGCTGCGGCAGGAAGGGGACGATCATGAGCGAGCGAACCGAGAGAGAGATCCAGGCAGACCTTGACGAAGAGCTCAACGAAGAGGAGCAGCTCGCCATTGACGAGGCGGTCGCGGCAAGCGACGACGAAGCAGTCGTGCCACGCGGACGCGGCTCCTTCCCCCTTGTTCCCCTCCGCGAGATTGTCATCTTCCCTGAGATGGTTGCGCCGCTCAAGGTTGGCCGCGATAAGAGCGTTGCAGCGATTCGCGCCGCTGCTGCTGCCGGTGGCTGGATCGCCTTGGTGACCCAGCGTGAACCTGAACAGGAGGAGATCACCTCTGTTGACCAGCTGCATGCCATGGGCACACTCGCCAAGATCGCGCAGGTCGTGAACCTGCCCGACGGCACACTACGTGCCGTCGTACAGGGGCAGCGCCGCCTCAAGGTGAAGTCACTCGATACCACGGGCGCCGCGCTCATGTTGAAGGGCACCATCGTTGAAACACCCGAGGTCACGGGTGTTGAAGTTGAGGCGTTGATGCGCAGCGTGCAGGCGCAAGTTGAGACGTACGTCACCTCTGGCGCACCAGTGCCTCCCGAGGCTGCGGTGGCGGCGAAGAATATCAGCGACCCAGGGCTGCTCGCTGACATGACGGCCTATACCCCAGACATGACGACAGCTCAACGCCAGGAGCTCCTTGAGACGATCGACGTGGTCGCACGGCTCAAGTACGTTGCAACGTTCTTGTCACGCCAAATTGAGATCCTTGAGCTGAAGGGGAAGATTCAATCTGACGTGCGCTCTGAGATGGATAAGAGCCAGCGTGAGTACTTCTTGCGCGAGCAGCTCAAGGCGATTCAGCGTGAGCTCGGCGAAGAGGACCCGCAGCAGGCGGAGACAAACGAGCTGCGTGAGAAGGTGGAAGCCTCTGGCATGCCCGAGGAGATCAAGTCGCGCGCACTCAAGGAGCTCGATCGCATGAGCCGTATCCCATCAGCCTCGCCTGAGGTTGGTGTGATTCGCACGTACGTTGATTGGTTGATCTCGATGCCGTGGAATGTTGCCACTGAAGACCGCATTGAGATCAAAGAGGCGGCCAAGGTGCTCGCCGACGATCACTATGGCCTTGAGAAGGTGAAGGAGCGCATCATCGAGTACCTCGCGGTGCGCAAGCTCGCCCCGCAAGTGAAGAGCCCAATCCTCTGTTTCGCCGGCCCTCCAGGAGTTGGTAAGACGTCGCTTGGTAAGTCGATCGCTCGCGCGATGGGGCGCAAGTTTGTGCGCATGAGCCTTGGTGGCTTGCATGACGAGGCGGAGATTCGTGGGCATCGCCGAACCTACATTGGCGCGCTCCCCGGCCGCATCGTGCAAGGAATCAAGCAGGCGGGTACGAAGAATCCTGTCTTCATGCTCGATGAGATCGACAAGCTCGGCGCGGACTTCCGCGGCGATCCGTCGTCGGCGCTCCTTGAGGTGCTCGATCCTGAGCAGAACGCAACCTTCCAGGACAACTACCTCGAGGTGGAGTTCGATCTGTCGCAGGTGCTCTTCGTTGCCACCGCGAATCAGCTCGACACTATTCCTGCGCCGCTGCGCGACCGAATGGAGATCATCCAGATTCCTGGGTACACCGAGGCCGAGAAGGTGCAGATCGCGAAGCGCTACATCCTGCCGAAGCAGCGCGAGAACCACGGGTTGACCGAGGCGCAGGCGATCGTTCCTGATGACACGCTCGTGCACCTGATTCGTCACTACACGCGCGAGGCGGGCGTGCGTAATGCGGAGCGAGAGATCGCCACCGTGATGCGCAAGTTGGCACGCGCCGTTGCTGAGAAGAAGGGGCGTAAGCCTGAGGTTGACGCCAAGCGGCTTGCCACCTGGCTCGGGCCAGAGCGGCACGAGTACGGCGAGATGGATAACGACGATCAGGTCGGTTCTGCCACAGGCCTCGTCGTCACGCCGGTCGGCGGCGACGTTGTGACGGTTGAAGTTGGCGTGATGGAGGGTCGCGAGGAGTTGATCCTCACCGGCCAGCTCGGCGACGTGATGAAGGAGTCTGCACGCGCCGCCCTCACCTGGATCAAGGCGCACGGGGCGGAGCTCGGCATTGCGCCAGAGCGCTTCGAGAAGTCTGGCCTGCACATTCACGTACCAGCGGGCGCCATTCCGAAGGATGGTCCTTCGGCGGGCGTGACGATGGCGACGGCGATCGTGTCGGCGCTCACCGGCATCCCAGTTCGTAAAGAGGTGGCGATGACTGGCGAGATCACCCTTCGCGGCCGTGTACTGCCGATCGGCGGACTCAAGAGCAAGGCGCTGGCGGCACACGCCTCTGGTGCACGTGTGGTGCTGATTCCGAAGAAGAACGAGAAGGACCTGCCGGAGATCCCTGAGGAGATTCGTAAGTCGCTGAAGATTATTCCGGTGGAGACGATCGGCCAGGTACTCGACCATGCCCTGCGCCGCAAGCCGAAGCCGCTTCCAGCGAGCCACGGCACACCGAGGCCGCCGCGGATCCCCGTGCGCTCGCCTGGGGCATCGGGCCGGCCGAGCTGATCTGACGCGTTGATCAACCGCCTCGCAGACCGTATTGAGGAGGCGCTCCGTCGCGACGCGACGGGGCGTCTCCCCGCACTCCCCCTTCCGCTTCCTGAGGCGCTCACCCCGCTCCGCCTGCCAGGCCTGGAGCCGGTTGACCTAAATCCGCCTGCCAGCAGCAATCCGCGCATTGCAGTGGTGACCGCCCTGCTTGTGCCACCAGTGGCTCTAGGAAGTTGCAGCCCGACCGGTGGTGGCGACAGCGTTGATCCGCATCCGTACGACTGCCAGGTGCTGCTGATTAAGCGCGCAGAGCGCGGTCGCCACGGTGGACAGATCGCTCTTCCGGGCGGTGAACTTGAGGGGAACGAAACGCCGCAAGAGACAGCAATTCGCGAGCTTCATGAAGAGCTTGGGTTTCATGCTGCAGATCCAGAACACGACATTCGCTTTGTTGGTTCGCTTGATCCCGCTTATGTTCCAGCGAGCAACTTCCTTGTGCAGGTACTTGTTGCTGTTGCGCCGCAAACGCCTAGGATCACCCCAGATCCGCGCGAGGTTGCCGAGACGCTCGGAGCTGAGCTCGGGCTCTTTGATCCGCGACATGAGGTGCACGTTGTTGATGCGACCGAGGAGGGCCAACTTCTTCGGTACGGCGTTATCCCCGTGCCTGGTGAGCGACGAGTGTGGGGACTAACGGCGCGCCTGCTCTGCGAGCTTGCTTCGCGCCTCGCGAAGGCGTAACACGCTAAGCGCTGCGGCGACGCGGCCCTGGTGGCGCGGGAATCGGTGCGTTGAATCCACTCGGTAGTGCACCCTGCTCTGCAAGGCGACGAATCACGAAGCCGTAGTACTCGTCGACCGATGCGCCGACGCGATCCCACGTGAAGAGCTCAGAGCGTTCAATGCCGGCGGCACTAAGCCGCTCCTTCAGTTCTGAATCATGGATAACGCGGCCGATTGCATCAGCGAGTGCATCAGAGTCTGCTGGTGGAACCAAGATGCCATCACGTTCGCGTCGCACGACGGCGCGGTAGCCATGAATGTCGGAGCAGATTACTGGCGCGCCTGCAGACATCGCTTCGAGCAGCACGATGCCGAATGACTCTCTCCCTGTTGCCGGAGAGACAAACACATCTGCGGTCTTGAAGAGCTGCCGCTTCTCGGCATCACTAACACGCCCAAGAAATTCGACATTATTCAGTTGCCGAGTTAGTACATAGCGGCGCGCTTCGCGCTCACCCGGACCACTGCCAACAATCAGGAGGCGAACCTGCTCCCCGTTCACCTGCATCTTGCGAATCGCGCGCAAGAGATGAATCAGTCCTTTTCGGGGCTCCATGCGGCCGACAAAGAGTACGTTCGGAACACCGTCACGATAGCGAGCAATCGGCACAGCGCTGCGATAGAGGCTCGGCTCAACACCGTTTGGCACGATCTTGTACTCACTTGGAAAGTAGCGGCTAATGAAGTGACGTGCAGCTGGACTCACAGCTATTCGACCATGCAGTCGATTCGCGTAGTCACCCATGACGCGTCGCCCAAACTCATAGCTGAGTGAGAGCCCACCGAATGCGTGGAAGGTGCCGATGTTTACAGATTTGGAAAGCGTCAGCACTACAAGACTAAGGAACGGTACAAACGGCTCATGGAGGTGCAGCACATCAAACTGTTCGCGTTCAAGGAGCTCGCGCACCTGGCGAAGATAGGTTGGACTCAACGTAATCGTACCCATGGAGCCGTTGAAGGGAACGCTGAATCCTTTGCCGATGCGAATCACGTCACCCTCGGATGCCTTCTGAAGGCCGTGACTGCTGGTGATGATGCGCACATCGTGGCCCCGCGAACGGAGGACGCGGTAGAGACTGCCGACGTGATCGTTCACCCCACCTGGCATGGGGTACACATACGGTGTGACGAGACCGATCTTCACTTCTGTTGTACCGGTCGCTTGTGGCTATGCGGATAGCCAAGGTCACGACCACGTCGCTCACCACCCAGCGTCCAGATTGGGCGAGTGACGCCGCGCAGATCTTGACCAAGGCCGATGAGATTCCGCAGCATCTGTCGGGCAAAGATCGCGGGGCTTTCGAGCAGCGTGTGATCTTTACCCTCTCCTGGCTTCACGGTGCCGGCGAGGATCGCGCGGCGGAGTGCGGCAGCCGATCGCCCAGGGAAGGTCGTGTAGACGCGTCCGATCGCCTCGAGCACGTGAGCGTCAGAGGAGCCGACCCCAGGGAGGCCAAGCTCCTTCGCCAGCCGCTGCACCCGCACACGCGGGAAGGTGCCGAAGATCGTGGGGTTGAAGGTCTCCAGGGCGTCGGGTCGGCAGGCAGGGTCGCGATCATTGGCGACGGCCCGCAAGGCCCCCGCTTGGGCGCAGAGCGGGTGCGGGAAGAGTGGGTGGGCGGGGATGGCGATCCCGCCCTGCTCGTGGATCTCAGCGATGGTGCGGCGAAGCGATCGGAGCGGGCGAACGCGCTCCTCGAGGAAGAGCCCGAGCACATGCCCTTGCAGCGTCGAGATCTCTTCGCCAACGATGACCTGCACGCGCAGCTTGCTCTTGATCGCCATCGCCTGTGCAGCTTTCGCCGCATCGATCCGGTCGTGGTCTGTGATCGCAATCACATCGAGTCGCAGCTCCTCGGCTCGCGCGAGCACCTGCGCAACGCCAGCCGTGCCGTCGGAGGCCATCGTATGGATGTGCAGATCGGCTCTCCCCTGCAGGCCAGTCATCCGTCGCTTTGTTGGGCTCATGAAGGTAGATCGTCCCAGATTGGATAGAAGAGCGTCCACCACTGCTCAGGGGCCTTGCTAATCAACTCTTCAAACGCAGCAGCGACACCGACCAGCGCACTCTTTGTGCGCTCCATGCGATCACCAGTTACTGGTACTTCTACTTGCCGAATGTATCCCGTGTAGAGTCCGCGATCTTCACGTATAACCGCCGCAACAAATAATCGCGCGCCGCTCTCAACAGCGAGCAGGCCTGCGCCAATCGGTAGTCGCGCCGACGCACCAAAGAGCGGAACAGGCACTCCGCGCCCTGTGATGTTTCGATCACCAACCAAGCCAACGATGCCACCAGCCGCGAGTTCTGCAGACATCACCGCAGCGGCACCCTGTGCGCGAATGATACGAAGCCCAAGCCCCTCGCCTCGTACGCGCAACATCCAGCGTTGCAGCACCGGATTCCCGAGCTCTTCCATTGGCGCAACGGGTTTCATGCCGCTGTGATCAGCGAGGATGCTACCAGGCAGTTCAATGGCACCAAAGTGTGCGGCAAGAAATATTGCGCCGCCACTCTCGCGCGTAAACGCAGCCCGCACAGACTCTTCGCTCTCAAGGCGGACACGCGTAGCAATGATCTTCCGCGCATGTCGTGGCGCTCGTGCAGTTTCAATGTAAAAGCGCACATGGTGCTCAAAAAGCAGCGCAACGCCGCGATCAAGTGCGGCACTGGTTGGCGCGACACCATCACGGTAGGTGTAGACGCGAGAGAGATTCTTTCGCGCAAGGGATGCACGCGACCGCATAAACCGCGGCCCAACTCTCCCCCACGCTCGTGCGATTCCAACAAGAAGTGATTCTGGAAGACGAGCGACGAACGAGAGGGCACCAATAATGAGATAGCCGATCAGTGCACTCATGTTGCGCTCTCGCCTCCGCGGCGTGTTGTCTCTGTTGACATGATGGCGGCGCTCTCTGCAAGCTCTTGCTGTTTGGCAGCGTTTGGCCACATTGGTTTAAAGCAGTTCCACTGCAGTGGTTCAGTGCGAATCAAATGTTCCATCGCAGTTGCTGTCGCTTGTGTTGCGGCAAGAAGTGCGGCTGGAGATCCGTTTCCTGCGCTGATTGGTGCGCCATACATAATTCGGAAATGTCCGGGTCGCTCTCGTCGAACAAAGAACGGGATGATTGGTGCGTTACCACGTGCGCTCAACACGGCCGGGCCACTTGGAAGCGTCGTCCATCGACCGAAGAGTTTGCACGGGATTCCATCGGGCTTGTATCCCCAATCGCTTAGTAAAACAATGAAACCACCGCGTTTTAAGGCGCTAAACACCTCGCGAATCGCCTTCCAGTCGATCACTTTGATTCCCCATGCTGCGCGAAGGCGGCGAAGGAGCTCGTACATTTCTGGGAAGGCGCTGTCGTCGGCGACCACGTTCACGTCATACGCGCGTTCGCCAAGTGACGCGGCGCCAAGCTCATTGTTGCCCGCGTGAAAACCTACGAAGATCGCGGCTTGTCCCCGTGCGCGGTAGTCATCCATGAATGCGGCCTCGCTCAGGTCAACATCAGCGGCGATCTCTTTGAGCGAACGGCTTGGCAGGCGCAGTAGCTCTGCTGCGAAGCGTCCATAGGTGCGGTAGTTAGCAAGGGAACGGGCGCGCACGAGATTCTCGCTTCCCGGGAGCGGTCGACCCTCCGCATCCGCCACGCCGAGTACTACCGCAGCATTGCCGTCGGCGATACGACGCTTGGCTGGCCAGAGGAGATAAGCAAGCGGGGCGAGTGTGGCGAAGAGCGCCTCAACCGGGCGTGGGGGGAGGATGCCAATGACCCACATGAGGAGGCGGTAGCCGACGTAAACGGTGCGCTCCCAGGCGCGCCGGACGAGGTAGCCAGGGGTGCGCTTTGGCGCCTGGCGGCGGAGCGGCGAGGGGGTGGCTGCCCCCTGGGGCGGCTGTGGTTCGCTCATTTGTGGAGTGTAGGGGAGAGCCGCCGCCCCCTTGCGGGGTGCGACGGCTCTCTCCAGCGTGAAGGCGGGGCTGGCCGAAGCCAGCCTCGCAGCGGAACGCTTAGGCGCGAACGGAGTTCAGCGACTCGGAGGCGGGGTACCCCTCCTTGGTCACCTGGGTTCCGTCGAGGACGCGGTTGTCCTCGCCGCGAATGAAGGCCTCCACTGCGGCGTGGGCGACATCGTCACGCAGCTGCATTGGTGGACTCTTCATGAAGTACGACGAAGGCGCAACGAGCGTCCCCGCCAACTTGCGATCGAGGCCGATCTTCGCGCAGCGGATAGCGTCCGTGATGACGCCAGCACTGTTTGGCGAATCCCACACCTCGAGCTTCAGTTCGGCCGTAAGGGGCACACCACCGAAGGTTGTCCCTTCAAGGCGAATGTTTGCCCACTTGCGGTCAAGCAGCCATGGCACGAAGTCCGAAGGACCGACGTGCACCTGCTCCTCACCGAGCTGCTCGTCAAGGATCGAGGTGACCGCGTTGGTCTTGCTGATCTTCTTGCTCTCAAGTCGATCGCGCTCCAACATGTTCTGGAAGTCGGTGTTGCCACCGAAGTTCAGCTGATAGGTGCGGTCAAGCTGCACGCCACGATCGGCAAAGAGCCGGGCAAGAACGCGGTGCGCAATCGTTGCGCCAACCTGGCTCTTGATGTCATCTCCAACGATTGGGAGTCCAGCTGCGGCAAACTTTTTCTGCCACTCTGGCTCTCGGCCAATGAAGACTGGAATTGCGTTCACGAACGCGCATCCGGCCTTGATCGCCTGCTCGGCGTAGTAGCGAATTCCCTCTTCACTGCCGACTGGAAGGTAGGCAACGAGCACGTCGACCTTGCGCTCCTTGAGCACGGCGGCAACGTCTACTGGCTTCTCTGGTGACTCTTTCACCACATCCTTGAGGTACTTGCCAATGCCGTCGAGCGTTGGTCCACGCTGAACGATCACCCCGGTGGTTGGAATCTCCTGGAAGGTCCAGGTGTTGTTTGGCTCTGCGCCAAGTGCAACGGAGAGATCCTTACCAACCTTGGTCACGTTGACGTCAAACGCCGCAACGTAGTCAAGATCACGCACGTGATAGCCACCGAGGTCAACGTGCATTAGTCCTGGAACCTTTGCATCGTTCGCCACGTCGGCGTAGAAGTAGCGACCCTGTACCAAGCTGCTGGCGCAGTTACCGACGCCCGCGATTGCGACGCGGATCGGATTCGTTGCCTTAATCGGCGTGGTTGGCGCCGGTCGGGCGTTCCACTGGGCGCGAGGCCCGTTCATCTCTACCATTTCCCTGTTACCCCTTTCTCTGTCGCTTACGCGACCATTCCGCTTTGCGAGCTCACACCTGTGAGTCCGCCTTCACTAACCGCCCGTTTCACGCCAGGCGGCGAGCATCAAATTGGCGCGCTATGCGCGACGCCCGGTGGTTGCCAACGCGGTGCGAATAAAAAAGATTCGCTGCAGCACGGTGACGGCTGAGAGAGCGACGATGATGATGAGCGCGTAGAGCAGGTAGTTCGTTTCACCAGTCAGACCGGCGACGAGCAGGCCGAGGATCAGAATCACCGCGCGCTCGGCGCGCTGTGCAATGCCGCCGTGTGCGGAGACGCCGAGCCCTTCGCCGCGCGCGCGCACATAGCTCACGAGTGAGCCGACGCCGAGGGCAAGCACCGCTGCAGTTGCGATTGGGGTGTTGCCGATCACTGCGGCGCTGTACACAATGCCGGCATAGATCGCAGCCTCTGCCGCGCGATCAAGCGATGAGTCAAAGAAGGCGCCGAACGCGGTGACGCGATTCGTTGCACGAGCGAGTGTGCCGTCGAGACCATCAAAGAGCGTGCCAGCGATGAGGATGCCCGCTGCGATCGCCCAGTTGCCCAGCGCGACCTGCGCCGTCGCCACCAACACGATGCCGAAGCCAACAAGGGTGAGTGCGTCGGGCGAGAAGCCGATACGCCCAAGGAGCAACGCGATCGGCTCGCCAATGCGCTTGATCTGGCTCCGCTCGCTGTTCGTAAGGAGGCTCCCCTGCGTGACGCGCTTGCTGCTGGTGCGCTTGGCGATCTTGCGCTTTGCCACAGCTATGCCTCCTCGCCCCGAACGGCGTCAACAAGTGGTGTGGCATGTGGGAGCGCCTCTGTTGGGGCAACCCAGGCGGCGGGGTCGGCGATACCGAGGGCGGAGAGCATCAGCGCATGACCTTCGGCGATGGTGGCGGTGCGGAGGGTGCAGATTGACTCACGCCCAGAGCGCTCGGTGGTGACGAGGCCGGCGGCGCGCAGGCGGCGCAAATGCCACGAGACGAGCGGCTGCGAGAGGCCAGTGAACTCAATCAGCTCGGAGACCGTGGCGGGGCCAGCGGCAAGGCGGCGCACCACCTCCAGGCGATTGGTATCGCCGAGGGCACGGTGTACGCGGCGCGCCGCCTCGATGACGTCACGCTCCCCCGCAAGGCGGGAGACGGCGGCGCCCGTGGCGGCGGGGAGTGCTGAGGCGTGCTGTGCGCTCATAGGAGCAGAAGTTTATATGAATTCTTGCTGATGCGACAGGGCGGCGGCGGAGCGGGAACCTGGATTGTTACACCCCCGCTGCGGGAGTGAAGCCTACCGAGCGAGGGCTTGAATGACCGCCTCGATGATCGGGGTCGGGGCGAGGCCGAGCGCTACGGTGCCGATGGCGGCGATCAGCAGGCCGGCGCGCAGCATTGACCCCTCGGCCACTTGAACCGCTGGATCCGCCGGGTCGCGCATGAAGAGGTAGACGATGACGCGCAGGTAGTAGAAGGCGGCGATGGCAGCGTTGAGCACGGCAATCACGGCGAGGATCGTGGCTGGCCCGCCCGCTTGCACCGCGGCCAGGATCACGTAGGTCTTGGCGAAGAAGCCCGCCGTCGGTGGAATACCGGTGAGGCTCAACAGGAAGATTGTCGCGAGGATTGCCATGCGTGGATGCTTGCGACCGAGCCCAGCAAGGTCAGAGAGCTGCGTCGTGGCGCCAGGTCGGCCTTGGAGCGCAGTCAGGAATGCAAACGCACCGAGGTTCATAAACGCGTATGCCGCAGCGTAGAAGAGAATGCCGGCGATTCCCGCCGCCTCTCCTGCGCCCGCCGCAACGATGCCAACCATCAGGTATCCGGTGTGCGCGATCGACGAGTAGGCGAGCATGCGCTTCACGTTGCTCTGCGTGAGAGCTACGAGGTTGCCGAGCGTCATGGTTGCCGCCGCCAGCACCACCATCACGGGGATCCATAGCGTCGCGAGTGGCGCGAGCGCAATCACAAAGAGCTTGATGAGCAGAACAAATGCGCCAACCTTCGGGCCGACTGAGAGATACCCCGTGATTGGCGTTGGGGAGCCTTGATAGGCGTCGGGAGTCCAGTAGTGGAACGGAACCGCCGCAATCTTGAAGGCCGACCCTGTGGTGATCAGCGCGAGTGCAACAGCGAGTCCTGCGTTCGCCTCTCCAGATGCGAGCACCGTTGCGATACCACTGAGTGACGCGGTACCTGCAACGCCCCACAGCACCACGATGCCGAAGAGCAGGATAGCGCTCGAGAAGCTACCGAGCAGGAAGTACTTCACCGCACCCTCGGTGCTCAGCGGGTCGCGCTTTGCGTATCCAGCGAGGACATACCCAGGGATAACCATCAGCTCGAGGCCAATGAAGAGTGTGATGAGATCAGTTGCGGCGCCAAGCAGAATTGCACCAGCAAGGGCGAAGAGGAGCGTCGCGGCGAGTTCAGCCGTTGGATACTTGCGCGCAGCAAGGTATGCCGGCGCAATCAGGAGCGTGATGGCCACGATTGAAATTCCGAGCAGGCCGATAAATGCAACGAATGGCCCAGCGACGTAGCTGCCACCAAGAGCGCTAGCAGTACTGCCCCCCTGATTAATGAGCAGTGCTGCGGTAACGCCGAGTGCGGCAAGCGCAACGGCAACCGGCGCATGGTTTCGATTTGGCGTAATCATGTCGCTCGCAAGGACGGCAATCGCGCCAAGGGCGACGGTGATGAGTGGCGCGAGGGTGAGCAGGTCGTTGTTCATGGTCCGACCACACTGATAGCTGACATCAGGAAGATCTCAACGCTTTTTGCAAAAGAGCTCGTCAACAGCGTTGGCATTACACCAAAGATCACGACCAGCGCCGCAAGGGGGGCGAGCGTCAAGATCTCGGTTGGTGTGACATCGGTCAGCTTTGAGCCGAGACCCTTTAAGAACGGTGAGAGTGGTCCGGTGAAGACGCGCTGGTACATGTAGAGCAAGTAGACCGCAGCAAGGATCATCACAACTGTTGATGCACCTGCGACCATTGGGTTGGCGATGAAGGCTCCGAGCAGCACCAGGAATTCACCAGCGAAGCCCGAGAGGCCAGGAAGGCCAACTGACGCGAAGAGAAAGAAGCCGAAGAGCGCAGCGTACACGGGGGTGCGCACCGCCCAGCCGCCCATCTTGGCGATCTCGCGATCATGGGTGCGTTCGTAGCCAATTCCGACGAGCAAGAAGAGTCCGCTCGTGATGAGGCCGTGGTTAAGCATCTGCAAGATTGCGCCGTCGACACCCTGCTGATTGAAGGTGAAGATGCCGAGCGTTACGAAGCCCATGTGGCTAACGGAGCTATACGCGATAAGTTTCTTGAGGTCGGTCTGCACGATCGCCACAAGTGCGCCATAGATGATGGCGATCACCGAGAGAACGATCATGAGCGGCGCGAAGAGCTGCGCGCCGTCTGGGAAGAGCGGGATCGCAAATCGAATGAAGCCGTAGCCGCCAAGCTTCAAGAGCACGCCGGCGAGGATGACCGAGCCTGCGGTTGGGGCCTGTACGTGCGCATCGGGGAGCCACGTATGGAACGGGAACATTGGCACCTTGATGGCAAAGGCGAGCGCGAAGGCGGCAAACCCGAGGATCTGCAGCGTTGGATCGGTGATCGTGCCCCGCAACGCCAGCAAGTCGAACGCCCCGGTCCATGAGCCTGTCGCGGCCTGATGGCTAAAGGCCGTCGCCAGGATCGCTACAAGCATGAGGAGTGATCCAACGAGCGTGTAGAGGACGAACTTGATTGTGGCGTAGATGCGGTCGGCCCCGCCCCAGATGCCGATGATCAGATACATCGGCACGAGCACGATCTCCCAGAAGATGTAGAAGAGGAATAGGTCGAGCGCCAAGAAGACACCGAGCATGCCCGTCTCGAGGATGAGGAAGCTAATGAAGTACTCCTTCACGCGAGTCTGAATTGGACCGAAGCTCGCCAGGATGCAGATCCAGCTGAGCAGCGTCGTCAAGACAACAAGTGCGCCAGAGAGCCCGTCCACACCAAGGTGATACGTGATGCCGAACGATGGAATCCACGAGAGCTGTTCGCTGAAGGCAAATTCACCACTCTGGCCGCGAATGCCAACCAGCATGCCGAGGCTCAGTGCGAAGGTGATCAGTGACACCCCGAGTGCAGCAAAACGAATCAGGCTCGGACGTGACGATGGGAGTGCTGCGATGCCGAGCGCGCCAAGGAGCGGAAGGAAGGTGATCAGCGACAGGATCGGCATGTCGTTCATCCCGCAATCACCAGGTAAGCGGCAGCAATGGCCACAAGGCCAAATGCGATGCCGAGTGCATAGTTTTGCACGCGACCGGTTTGGATCTGCCGCAAGCCGCGACCGCCACTCGAAGTGAGCGAAGCAACGCCGTTCACAGTGCCGTCAACAACGCGGCGGTCAAACCACCAGAGTGCGTTCGAAAACTTTCGTCCAAAGCGCACGAATACGAGATCATTGAGGTCGTCAAAGTACCAACGGTTGCGGCTTCCGTCGTAGAGCGGCTGCAAGCGCTTGGTGACGCGACCAAGGAACTCGTTGTTGTCACTGCGGAAGAGGCGCACGCCGACCGCTGTGCCGATTGAGGCAACGGTAACGCTCCCAAGCATGAGAAGTCCGCCGATGCCAAACAGTTCCCAAGGCTTATGTTCGATGCCGAGTATCTCATCCGCCGGATGGAAGATTGGTTCAAGCGCATGCACAATGACGCCGTCTGCGACTGGGAAGCCGAGTGCTGCGCCAATGGCAATCGATGGCACCGCCAGAATGATCAGCGGCAGCGTCATCGTCCATGGCGATTCGTGTACATGTGATTCGTCATGCACGCGGCTCTTCCCCCAGAAGGTGAGTCCCATGAGACGGAACATGTAGAAGGCGGTCATGGCGGCAACGATCATGCCGACGAGCCACACCCACGCGTATCCAAATTTGAATGCTTCGGTGAGAATTTCGTCTTTTGACCAGAACCCGGCGAGTGGCGGTAGGCCAGCAATCGCTACGGTTCCGACCAACATCGTGGCGTACGTAATAGGAATCTTGCGCCAGAGGCCACCCATCTTTGTCATCTCTTGCTCGCCGTTCACCGCATGAATCACCGAACCTGAGCCGAGGAAGAGGAGCCCCTTGAAGAATCCGTGCGTGACGAGATGGAAGATTGCGGGAACCCAGGCACCAACACCGAGTGCGGCAAACATGTAGCCGAGCTGCGAGAGGGTTGAGAAGGCGAGCACGCGCTTGATGTCGGTCTGCGTGAGCGCAATTGAGGCCGCGAAGATCGCGGTGAAGATGCCGATTGCGGCAACAATGATCATTGCCTCAGGGCTTGCAGCGAAGAGTGGGCTCATTCGTGCCACGAGATAGACGCCCGCGTTCACCATGGTCGCTGCGTGGATGAGGGCGCTGACCGGAGTTGGCCCCTCCATGGCGTCGGGGAGCCAGACGTGAAGTGGGAACTGCGCCGACTTCCCAACCGCGCCGCAGAAGATCAGTAAGGCAATCACCGTCGCTGCTGGACCAACGAGCTCGCCCGCTACAACCCCCGCAAGCACCGTACTGATGTCGAGTGAGCCGAAGACGACCACGAGACCCATCAGTCCGAGAACGAAGCCAACGTCACCGACTCGGTTTGTAATGAAGGCCTTCTTGGCGGCCAAGCCTGGTGCGGTCTTCGTGTACCAGAAGCCGATCAGCAGGTACGAGGAGAGGCCGACGAGCTCCCAGGCGGCAAAGACGACGAGGAGGTTATCGGCGAGAACGAGGAGCATCATTGAGAACATGAAGAGGTTCAGGTAGGCGAAGAAGCGCCAATAGCCGTTGTCGTGACTCATGTAGCCGACGCTATAGAGGTGCACGAGGGCGCCGACCGTGGTTACTACGAGAAGGAGGGCTCCCGTAAGGGCGTCGACGTGCAGGCCGAGCCCGAAGCTCAGGTCGCCCGAGGCGATCCAGGTGAAGAGCTTCATCGAGGCACCCGCCTCACCGAGGCCCCCTGTGAGGGCGGGGATCGCCAGGCTCATGGAGAGTGCCCAGGTGGCGACGATCGCCCCGAGCGGCACGATGTGGGCCAGTTTGCCGAGGCGTCGGCCAACCGCCGCCGTGAAGGCGAAGCCGAGCAGCGGGAGGAGAAGGAGGAGCGGCGCGTAGCCCGGAAGGGCGCCCGCTTCGACCAGGGTCTCTGCAGTGATCATCCGCTACTGCCTCATCGTGTCGTACTCGTCAACCAGCGGTGTCTTCCGGTTACGGAAGATGGCAATCACGATCGCCAGGCCGACGGTGGCCTCAGCCGCCGCCACGGCGATAATCAACAGCGCAAAGGCTGCCCCCTCCCCTGCGAGTGTCGGAATAAATGCGCCGAACGCGAGTGCGGCAAGGTTCACGGCATTCAGCATCAACTCAATACTCATCAACATCGTGATTGCGTTTCGACGTGCAAGGAAGCCGAAGGAGCCGATAGCAAAGAGCATCCCTGAGAGGACGAGATATGGCTCCAGGTTCCCAGCGATTTGGCTCACTGCCCCTCCTCGCCCACTTCGTCCGTCTTTGGTTCCATCGCGAGATAGAGGCCACCTATCACGGCAGAGAGGATGAGCACGCTTGCGATCTCAAATGCAAGCAGGTACGGGCCGAAGAGTGCGGCGGCAACAGGGGCCGTACCAGTTGCGGCTGGCGTATCGGCGAACACTGATGAGCCCCAGTCTGTGCTTCCAAACGCGAGGCCGAAGATCACAGCGAGTAGGACCGAGGCAAGGGCGGCAGGCGCCACCTGTGTCTGGAACGCCAGCTTTACTGGCGCAACCTTTGACTGCGTGAGCATGATGGCAAAAAGGATGAGCACACTGATTGCACCGATGTAGACGAGCACCTGTGCGCCCGCAACGATCGCGGCGCCCAACATTACGTAGATACCTGCGAGTGCGCCAAGGGTGAGGATCAAGAATAAGCCGCTCTTGATGATGTCACGGCCAAAGACCACGCCGATCGCTGCGGCAAGGACTACGCCGCTCAGCAGTAAGAAGAGGACGTCTGACCAGCCGAGGCCGATAAACGGGATGACGTCGGGGAGCGGCATAGGCTACTTCCGGAGGCTCTGCGGCAGCACCGGAAGCTGTCGTGCCGGATCGTAGCGTCGACCCGCAACGGTGTTCTCCCAGTTTGCTTCGCCGCGAATGAAGGTTGCCTCTGATGTGCGTTCCAACTTTGAGAGCGCGATGAGGTCAATCATCGGCTCGCTTCGATCGGTGTGCGCGAGTTCAAAATCAAAGCCGCTACGGAGCGCGTCGTATGGGCAAGCGTCAACGCAGATGCCGCAAAGGATGCAGCGCGACTCGTCGACCTCGTACTTAGTGAGAATTCGCGGCTTCGGCATCAGTGCGCCGGTTGGGCAGGTTTCTGCACATCGTCCGCACGAGACGCATGGCGACTCGTTCAAGCTCATGTCAAGCGGCGTGGTGACGAGCGTGTCGAAACCGGTGCGCATGAAGTCGTAGCAGGCGGCACCAACAACCTCGGCGCACACGTTGGCGCAGCGACCGCAGTCGATGCAGCGTGATGGCTCGCGCAAGATAAATGCGTGCGAGTCGTCGCGAATGTAGTCATGGTTTGCTCCGGTCCAGCGGTTTTCGGTAATGGAACGGAATCCAGCGCCGCCGTGGTGATCCTTCTCAAGCGTCTTCAGTGTGGTGCCGTATTCAATACCGAGTCGTCGCAGGTCACAGAAGCCGATCGCTTCACAGGTGCACTGCAAGCAACGTGTGCTCTCCGCCATCACCTCGGGCTTGGTGTAGGGGATTTCGTACTGGATGTAGTCGTTCTTGCGCTCTTCGGCTGGAAGTGCCTTCAGGCGCAAGCGCGGCTCCTTCACCTCGGCGGTGAACGGCACGATGCTCAAGAACTCCGGCTGTGGCTCAGCGAGTGTCTGTCGGTTGCGAATCTCCGACAGGTCGAGCCCCTGCAGATATGCGTCAACGGCGTAGGCGCAGCGTCGGCCATCAGCGATCGAGGCGACGACGGTTGTTGCGCCATTGCGCAGGTCGCCACAGCCGAAGACGCCGTCGCGGCCGGTCTGGAAGGTCACAGCATCTGCCTTAAGTCGGCCGTTCTTCGTGGTTGCAACACCATCTGCGCCGACACTTGCCCAGGTCATGTCGGGGCCCTGGCCGATCGCCTTCAAAATGCGGTCGCACTCGATAATGAATTCCGTGCCGGGTGCTGGCTCTGGTCGGCGGCGGCCCGAAGCGTCTGGTGCGCCGAGCTGCATGCGAATGAACTCGAGGCCAATCACCTTGTTGTTCGCATCGGTGACGACACGGGTTGGGCCTGCCTGGAAGATGGCGCGCGCCCCCTCTTCGATCATCTCGTGCACTTCGTCGGCGGCTGGCATGTCCTTCATGTCGCGGCGGTAGACGAGGGTGACCTCCTTAGCCCCTTGTCGCACACTCGTTCGGGAGCAGTCCATGGAGGTGTAGCCGCCACCAACAACAACGACGCGGCTCCCCTCGTGACCTGGGTAGGTGAGGCCGAGTGCGGCGGTGTGGAGATAGTCGAGGCCGTCAATCACGCCGTCGGCATCTTCGCCCGGGATGCCGAGGTCGTTGGTGTCGTAGCAGCCGATTGCAACAACGACGCCGTCGTAGCCCTGCGCCTTTAGGTCAGCAACGGTGAAGTCACGGCCAAGCATCTTGCCGCACTCAAAGCGGCCACCGAGTCGCGTGATGGACTGGTACTCGCCGTCAAGCACCTCAATCTTTGGTAGTCGGTACTGCGGAATGCCGTAGCGCAACATGCCACCTGGCTCTGGATCTTTCTCAAAGATGGTGACGTCATGTCCAGCAACAAGGAGGTAGTACGCAGCAGATGCGCCCGCTGGGCCAGAACCAATCACTGCGACGCGCTTACCAGTCTTCGGCTGCAGCTCAAACGGCACAGGTGGATCGAGATCTTCGTCCCACATTGCCTTCAACACCTGGTCGCCGGCGTAACGGTGGCTGTCGCGAATGGCGATCGCCTCGTCTACCTCGTCGCGACGGCAGTGGTCTTCGCATGGCGCCGGACAGACGCGGCCAAGGATGCTTGGGAATGGAATGGTGCGCTTGAAGATTCGCGCCGACTCGCGGAACTGCGACTCTGCGTTCGCCTTCAAGAATCCAGGGATGTCAATGTGGCTCGGGCACTTGTTCTGGCATGGCGGCAAGCAGTAGGCGTTGTGGTCGCTGAAGATCAGCTCAAGGTTGGTGCGGCGAATCTCGCGAATGCGATCGGTCTGCGTTGATACGACCTGTGCTGGCTCCGCCTTCGCTGAACAGCTGATGGAAGGCTGGTCGCATCCTTCGACATCAACGACACACATGCGGCAGGCGCCGAACCCTGGCAGTTTCGGGTCGTAGCAGAGCGTTGGTACCTCAATGCCGTTCGCGCGGCACACCTCAAGGATGGTCTGTCCTTCAAACGCTTCAAGCTTCTGTCCATCGATCTCGACGTAGAAGGTTGGCGTTCGCTGCGGTCGTTGTGGGCTGCGTGTGGTGAGCAACTTGTCGACGGCGACCTCGGCCGGTGGCGCTGGAGTAATCGTGCGCGAAACTGGTGTTACTGCGCTTGCCGGTCGATCAATCAGGTCGGCCATGATCAGCTCCGTCCGCTCGTTGGTGTTGCCGACGATGCGGCAACGGCAGGTCCAAACTCAGAGGCAAAGTATCGCACCCCCGTGAGGAGCGGGCTTGGCGCAAGCGCCTCATGTGCGCAGAGGGCGCTATCAGTGACATCGGCGGCGAGCTTCTGCAGCCGCTCTGCATCGGCGGGGCCGGCCAAGCCGTCAACAAAGCGCTGGCCGATCTCGGCGAGCCGGCGTGTGCCGATGCGGCACGGAATGGTCTTGCCGCACGCCTCGTCGGCACACCAGCGCGTCAGCATGGTGGCGAGCTCTGGAATGGCGACCGAGTTGTCGAGTGCGAGGAGTGCGCCCGAGCCGATGTGTGCGCCAACACCCTTGAGGCCCGCGCCGCTATAGGGGGTGCCGCCGAAAAGGTTCGCCGGAATAAATCCGCCCGTTGGCCCACCAGCGAGTAGTGCCTTGATCGAAGCGCCGCTTGCAGTGCCGCCCGCTGCCGCGATGATCTCGTTGAGTGGCGTGCCGGTCGGTACTTCAATGACGCCAGGGTTCGCGACCGAACCACTGATCTGCACGAGCACGGTGCCTGGCTGTGCGGAGTCGCCAATCTGTGCGAAGGCCTCTGCGCCGTTGTTGAGGATCCACGGCACCGCAGCGAGTGTGGCGACGTTGTTCACGGCGGTTGGCTTGCCGAGGTAGCCGACCTCTGATGGGTATGGCGGGGTCTGCTCTGGCTGGCCGCGCTTGCCGGCGAGCGCCTTCATCAACACCGTCTCTTCGCCGATCATGCTGGAGCCTTGGAGTGGGCGAACGGTGATGATCAGTTCGCGGCCGGTGCCCAGCAGCGTGGCCCCGAGGATGCCCTCGCGTTCGGCGTTGGCGATGACCGCTTCAAGTCGTTTGATCGCTTCTGTGTATTCGGCGCGCACGGCGATGAACGCTTCGCGGGCACCCACCGTAAGAGCAGCAATAGCGAGGCCTTCGACAATTGCCTGTGGATTCTCCTCCATGAGGAGGCGGTTGGTGAAGACGGCGGGGTCGGATTCGTAGCCGTTCGCCACGGCGAAGTACTGGCTCGCTGGCTCGGCGGCGGTCGCCTGCCACTTAGCTCCAGTAAGGAAGCCGCCGCCGCCACGGCCGCGAAGGCCGGCGGCGATCAGGGTTGCGGTCGTACCAGCGGCCCCCGCCGACGCGGCGGCGCGGAGTGCCGCCCACGGCTCGGTCGGCGCCACGAAGAGGAGCTGGCTCCATCCCTTGGGGGCGTTCAGTCGCTTCATGCGGCGTACCTGCCGGCAAGTGCGGCGGCCCAGCTGGCGGCGTTCTTGGCACTCAGGTCACGCTGCGGCTCCCCATCAATGACGACCAATGGCGATGGGGCGTCAGGAAGGTGGCTCGGAAGCGACTCGAGGCGCAGGTTGCTCCACGGGATCGCCCGGCCGAACTCGGTGCCGAATTCGTAGCTGAGGGTGCCCATCACTGAGCCCGCCCCAGAGACGAGGCAGTTAGCGCAGCGGCAGACGGCGATCGAACGGGTCACCCCTGGCTCGAATGCGAGGTGCTTATAGAAGGTGGCGGTGCCGTAGACCATGGCGTACCAGGCGCCGGTAGCGCGGCTCACTCGCTTCAGTGCATCCACTGGCAGGTAGCCGTAGGCGGCCTGGATCTCTTCAAGGATTGCGAGCATGTGATGCGGGTCGTAGTCGTGCGCTTCAAGAATCTCGTCAACCTTCGCGGTGTTGATCGTCGCCCCAGTTGCAGCAGCAGCATCAGAGACGGTTCGACCGGAGCGGCGCATCGCCGACTCTTCGCGTCGCTCTGCGTACTGTTCGGCGGGGCCCCAATGCACGGCGAAGCGCCCCTTCGTGTCGGTGCCGCCCATGTCAATGCATTCGATTGGGCATGCCTGCGCGCACTGGAAACAGGTCTCGCACTTCAGCGTGCCGTGCTCGTCGGTGACTAGTTCGAGTCGGCCACGGTTGCGCGGAGCAATGTCTGGCTTCACCTCCGGATACAGCACCGTGCGCTTCGGCTGGAAGAAGCGCGTCAGTGTGAGGCGCATCCCCGATAGCAGTCCGGTGCCAGGAATTCTTGGCATGGTTAGCTCCCCGCAATCAGCACGGCAAACGCCGTTGCAAAAATGTTTAGCAGCGATGCTGGCAAGAGCCACTTCCACGCGAAGCCCATCAGCTGGTCAATGCGTGCGCGTGGCAGTGTGCCGCGCATCCAAACAAAGATGAAGACGAGCGAGAAGGTTTTGATCAGGAACCAGATGAGGCTGGCCACTGGCGGAAGCATCACAAAGGCCCAGATGCCGACCGCTGCGGTCGACACGCCACCAAAGATCAGGAATCCGGCAACGAGTGCCTGCCAACCCTTGATGCGCGAACTCGCGAACCAGATCGGTGCGGCGAAGAGCAGCGTGCCCACAACTGGTGCGAGACCTGCAATGAGTGGCAGCCCGATGCCGAGCGCACTGAGGTCGATCAGGATCTGCGGATTCAGGTCAATGTGAATCGGTGGGTTTGACCCACCGAGGAAGACGGCGCTAAAGAGTGCCGAGACGATGAAGACGTTGACGTACTCCGCGAAGAAGAAGAATCCGAAGCGCATCCCCGAATACTCGGTGGCGAACCCGGCAACGATCTCTTGGTCGGCCTCGGCGTTGTCGAACGGGGTGCGGTTTGCCTCTGCGGTGATTGCGATAAAGAAGATGATCGCCGCAAGTGGCTGGCGGAAGATGAACCAGTCAAGGAACGAACCATCTTGTGCAGCGACGATCTTCGGTAGTGAGAGCGTGCCGGTAAGGATCACGATGCCCACCACAGAGAGGGTCAGCGGAATCTCGTAGCTGATAGCCTGTGCTGCGGCGCGAATGCCGCCGAGCAGCGAGTACTTATTGAACGACGACCAGCCCGCCATCATCAGGCCAACGACGCTGAGCCCACCGATCGCGAAGAAGTAGAGAAGTCCAAGCTCGAAGCCCATACTGGTGAGCTCTGGTGCAAACGGAATCACCAGCAGGGTCATGAAACTTGCGAGATAAACGACCACAGGCGCAAGGGTGAAGACCGGCACATCAACGCTCGGTGGCGTGTAGTCCTCTTTCATGAGCACCTTGAGGCCGTGCACCACACTCATCACTGCGCCTGCTGGTCCGATGCGATCGGGTCCAATGCGCAAGTTCATGAGCGCGATGATCTTCATCTCCATATAAATCAAGAGGAATGCAACGGGCACTGAGATGAGGAAGGTGACAACGGCGGCAACGAGGAAGCGCACGATCGGCAGATTTGCGCCAATTGTTGCGGCGATAGCGCCACCAAATGTGGCGAGGAGGAGCGTGGTGAGCGCGCCACCAATAGCGAGAACGGGGAGCAGCACCGCTAGTGCGCGGCCGGCTGGCGTCAGTCGATTCCACGTCATTGATGCGCCGCTCACTTGTCGACTCCGCCCATGACTGGGTCAAGGCTTGCCATCACCGCCATGGTGTCGGCGATGAGATTCCCCTTGGTGAGCGGTCCAACAAGTTGCAGGTGCACAAATGATGGGTCGTGAATGCGCATGCGGAATGGCTGATCGGTGCCGTCGCTAATGGCGTAGGTGCCATAGACGCCGCGCGGCCCCTCAACGGCGCCGAATGCGCGGCCCGGTCGCGGACGAAGAAGGCGCGGCAACTTCGCCATCACTGGGCCATCGGGCATCTCGTGAAGGACCTGGTCAATGATGCGGATCGACTGTTTGATCTCGTCCATGCGCACCAGGTAGCGCGCCAGCGAGTCGCCCTCGTCGCGCGTTGGCACGTCGAATTCGAGCTCCGGGTAGACGAGATACGGGCGGTCGCGGCGCAGGTCAAACGGCACACCGCTCGCGCGCAGGTTTGGGCCGGTGACCCCCATTTTGACGGCGGTCTTTGCGTCAAGAACGCCGAGGCCGCGCGTGCGCCGCACGAAGATCTCGTTCTCGTTGATCAGGGCCAGGTTTGAATCAATCTGAGCGGCGGCGCGGCTCATCCAGGTGCCGAGACGACTCATGAACTCGTGGTTCAAGTCACCGTTCACCCCGCCGATTCGGTAGTAGTTGTAGAGGAGCTTCTGGCCGGTGAGGGCCGCAAGCATGTCGACGATCTCGTCGCGTTCAATGAATGCCCAGAGAATTGGCGTGATGCCACCGAGGTCGAGCGCCATCCACCCCTGAAAGAGGGTGTGGCTCGCGATGCGGTTCAATTCCATCGTTAGCACGCGGATGTACTGCGCGCGGCGTGGCACATCAACATCCATCAACTTTTCAAAGGCGGCAACTGGTGCCGCTTCGCAGAAGAGCGAGCTCACATATTCGAGTGGGTCGGTGTAGCAGATCGCCTGGTGATAGTCGGCGTTCTCGCAAAGCTTCTCCACGCCGCGGTGCAGATAGCCGAGCACCGGATCGAGGTCAACGACTTTCTCGCCATTCACCTTGATAATCACGCGGAGCACGCCGTGTGTTGATGGGTGCTGCGGCCCCATGTTCACAAACATCTCGCCTTCACGCAGCGTGAGGAACTCCGCCTGTCGCTCCGTTTGTGGAATTGGCGCCGGCTCGTACCACGTTGATTCGGCGGGAATCGCTACTCGCGGATCGTCGAGTGATGGGCGCATCTGCTGGGTCATCGCTATACCCCTGGGCTCTTGCGCAGCACTGTTGCTGCGGTTGCATCGGCCGGTGTTCCCGCGCGCTCCATGTTGCGCACGCCAGCCGCTGGTGAGCGTGATGCGTCGTCAGCGAGATAGAAATCTTTGCGCAGCGGGAAGCTGCGGAAATCGTCTGGCATGTAGATACGACGCAAATCGCGATTCCCTTCAAAAATAATGCCGAACATGTCGTAGGCCTCGCGCTCCATCCATTCAGCACCTGGCCACATGAATGTTGCCGAAGCAATTCGTGGCGCAGCGCGATCAAGGCCTGGAACGATCACACGCAGCCAATCGCCACTTGTGGATGAGGAGAGGTGATACACAACCTGCATCTCTTCGCCGGTATCAACACCGCAGAGGTCAATCAGCATTTCAAATCGCAGCGATGGATCGTCGTGCAGCGTGCGCAACGTGTCGGTCGCATCGTTGAGTGCCACACGGATTTCGCTCTCATCGTATCGCTGGCGCACCGGTGTAAGGAGTCGCTCGCCAACCTTCTCTTGCAACAGCGCAGCGAGTCGGCGATCCACTTAGATCCCCTTCGGAACTGTTGGACCGATCGCGCGCTCTGGCCAGTGGCCGCGTCGATCTTTTACCAACTGCTGCAACTTCATCATTCCGTAAATCAGTCCCTCTGGTCGCGGTGGGCACCCGGGGATGTACACGTCAACAGGCATGACGCGATCAATTCCCTGCACCACGGAGTAGCTGCGCTTGTAGCGTCCACCGGAGCAGGTGCAGTCGCCCATCGCAACGACCCACTTCGGTTCAGGCATCTGCTCCCACAAGCGAATGAGTGGCTCAGCCATTTTTGTCGTGAGTGTTCCGGCAACGATCAACACGTCGGCCTGACGTGGGCTGGCACGGAAAGGGAACATGCCCCAGCGATCAATGTCGTTCTTTGGCGTTGCTGTCGACATCATCTCAATGGCGCAGCAGGCGAGACCAGAGAGCAGTGGCCAGAGGCTGTTGGCGCGAATCAGATCGAGCACAACGTCGGCCTTTGTTGGAATGGCAGAGAGCGCGCCGCCCCAGCGTGCATCATCAACGCGGCCGTCGCCCGTTGCGTCGTATCGCGCGAGCTCTAGGTTCGGATGTGCCTCAAGTGGAAGTCCGCCGTATGCGCGTGGGTCGTCGGTGCTCCACAGCGTGTTGCCGACAGTGGTGGGCGACTGAATACTGCCATCTGGCTGAACCTCAGGAAGGTTGCTGAACTTCGGATCGCGTGTTACCGCCATGCCAAGACCCCCTTACGCCATGCGTAGGCGAGTCCGACGAGCAGTACGCCGATGAAGATCGCCATGGAGATGAGCCCGTCGAACAAGAGCACCTTGAAGTTCAGTGCCCAGATGTAGATGAAGACGATCTCAACGTCGAAGGCGACGAAGAGGAGCGCGTAGAGATAGAAGGAGAGGCCGAAGCGTCCGTGGGTGTCGCCGTACGTGTCGATGCCCGACTCGTAGGGAACCTGCTTGCCGCGGCTGCCGCGCGTGCGATGGGAGATGAGCCAGGCGAGGCCGATGGTAAGGAAAACAAAGGAGGCGCCTGCGACTGCGAAACCGAGGACATACCAGAGTCCGGTCATGAAACTCCCCCGTTCGATCCATCAACCCGGCGCGTACCCCGTAGCGGGGGCTCGAGTGATTACGCTCAGATTCTAGACGAGGGGGCGATTCGGAGCCGCCGTTCCAGGCAGCGGCGATACAGGGTCGGCGAGCGCATGTGCCCCTGGAGAACTCCCCGCCACAAACACCTCGATGGCGAATCCGCCCATGCGGCGCGGGTCCATCAGTTGGGCAAGTGCGGAGCGCAGGGCGATCGCCCCTTCGAGGGTTGCCGTCGGTCCCGTGCGCGTTCGGGCAATCTCGCCATCAACACCCGCAGTAGCAAGAAACTTGGCCTGATTCGTGCTCGCCACGTGACGAAGTCCACCCGCTGTCGCCGCCGTCCGTAGCAGGGTGAGGTCCACATGGGCGGTCAGGTCGCGGCTCCCAGGCTCGCCAAGGAGATCGGCGGTGGCTCGGTGCCCCTGGTAGGCGAGGGCAGTTCCGGCCATGCGGCTGACAGGGTCACGCAGGGCGACCCCGTCACGACCGTAATCAAGCACAACGACGACCCCTTCGGTGAGTTCGCCTCCGAGTCCGTGGGCCCACTCGGCGGTGGCTGGCGAGATCTCGGCGAGCTGCCCCTCCGCCAGGGGTGGCCAGCCGGCCATGAGGGAGGTGAGCCGAGCGGCGACCTCCGGGTCGGGTGTCCCCTCGACCCAGGTGAGCGCATTTGTTACAGCATCAACCCCCACACGGCGCTCGGCGAAGCCCCCGGGGGCAGCGGCGCGACCGACCACGATGTGGAAGGGGAGGGCGTCGGCGAACTCATTGGCGACCACGATCCCGGCGACGGGTGGGCTCCCCGCCGTGACAAGGAGTGGCCCTCCTCCCGGGAATGCTGCCAGTGCCGCGGTTAGATCGGCGAGGCGGTGCGGGTTTGCCTCACTTACCGAAACCTCCAGCACTCCGCGAAGGGGGTGCCCCTCGCGAGCGAGATAGTCGAGTGCCGCTAGGAGGAGAGTTCCCTCGCCGGCGCCGTACTCGCGCCAGCGGAAGGTGGCGGGGCGACCGAGGCGCTCCCACGTTGCAGCCGCCAGTTGCGCGATGGCGGCGCCAAGGATGGGGTGCAGCTCCGGTGCGGTCATGAAATCGCCGGTGCGACCCGCCCGACGCTGCGCTGTGGCGTAGTAGCCAAGCCCAGGTTCGAGCAGGGCGCGCTCCATGAATCGCGCGAAGCTGATCGAACCCTCGCGCTGGGCCTCGTCGCGAATGAGACGCTCTATCTCTTCCATGCAGTAGATCCTACGCGGCGCTACCGTCGGGCACATGCGCCAGCTCGTTGTACACCTAGGAATCGGGGCCAATCTCGACGACCCTGTCGCCACGCTGGCCGAAGCGGTGATCGCACTCGCGCACATTCCTGGCTGGAAGATGGAGCGGGTCTCGCCGCTCTATCGCACCACGCCAGTCGGACTCGTTGACCAGCCAGAGTTTTTCAACGCAGCACTTCAAGTGCGCGCGACACTTCCCGAAGAGCCGGCCGCGGCAGCCATTGAAGTGCTCACGCGTGTCAAAGAGCTTGAGCAGCTCTTCGGACGTGTGCCGACCGTGCGCTTCGGTCCACGCCGGCTCGATATTGACATCATTGCGATGGAAAATATTGCGGTTGTACATCCGCGACCACGCGGCACTGAGCCAGATGGCGCTGATGTAGATCGGCCTCTCGTTGTTCCACATCCCGCAGCAGCTTCGCGCCTCTTTGTTCTGGCACCACTTGCCGACATCTCTCCCACGCTAAAAGCTCCAGGGTGGCAGGGCACTGCCCGCGAGCTCCGTGATACGCAACGCCACGTTGAGGGTGACGCTGCGGCGCTCTGTGTCGGCGCGTGGGATCAGGCGGCGCTGCGCTGGGTGTAACGCGCTACCGGCGGTAGTGTCGGCGTCCGGTAAAGACCATCGCAATACCGTGACGATCAGCGATCTCGATTGCTGCTGAGTCACGGCGTGAACCACCTGGCTGAACAATTGCCGTGACCCCCGCGGCTGCCGCTGCAGCGATCCCTTCTGCAAATGGGAAGTACGCGTCACTCGCCATTACTGCGCCTCGTGCGCGCTCTCCCGCCTGATTCAGCGCAATGTCAACGGCAACGCGGCGATTCACTTGCGCGGCGCCGATGCCGAGCGTAGCGGCACCGCGCGCGACCACGATGGCGTTTGATCGAATGTGGCGAACGATGCGCCATGAGAAGAGCAGGTCGGTGAGCTCATCAAGCGTTGGTCGTCGTTCGGTGACCACACGAAGCTGCGCGCGCTCAATGTTGCCTGTATCAGCAGTTTGCAAGAGCACTGCGCCGCTTACGCCGATCATGTCGAGCTCTATGTCGCGATGTGGGGGGCCAATCACCACGCTCAACTCAGGTCGCGTGCGTAGCGCCTCCGCGGCACCATCGTCGGCGAGCCCAGGCGCGAACACAGATTCAAATGTTCCTGATGCGATCACTGCGGCAACAGCGCGATCGATTGGCACGTTGAGCACGATCGTTGAGCCAGAGCTCGCCGCTGCATCTGTTTCAATTGCACGCGTGAGTGCACCCAGCGTAGTCTCGGCGGTTGCAACACCAATTGGATCTGTGTGGCGTATGAGCGCAACGCTCGGTGTTGGTAGATCTGCGACCAGTCGCGCGCCTGCATCTAAGTCGAGTAGGTCGTTGAGGCTCGGCTCGTGCCCCTGTAGCACGCGTGCGCCCATGATTCCGGCCTCTTTCGCGTGTACACGTCTATACGCTGCGGCGGCCTGATGTTGATTCTCACCGTGTCCGAACGTTCGAATGCGTTCAAGCACGATCACGTCGCGAGCTGGCATCGCACTTTCGCTGTCGCGCACGAGCGGCGCTACATGGGCCGCAATGGCGAGTGCTGCGGCTCGCTGAAGCTCGCTCCGAATTGTGGCGAGGTTTCGTGTGGTTCCCAGGTCGGAGAGGAGGTCACCGATCGCGGTTGGGTCCACGACGATGAGTGGTCCGTTCTCAGCTGCAAGAAGTGCTCGTGTGATGGCGACGATTGCAACGGGTGGCGCCGTGGCTCCACCGGGGGCAATGAGGAGGTCTGCGCTGGTAAGGCTTGCCGCCGCCTGTTCCAGCCCCGCTTCGTCGGCGTGCTCGGTGACCTGGATCTCTTCCGCCCGTAGATGTGGGGTGGCGGAGCCCGCTTCGATCGTGGCGCCGCGGGCGATCAGGGTGGCAAGAATCGGTGTTAGCCCTGCGAGGGCGGGGCTCTCGGGAGAGATCAGCAGGAGGACGCGCATGCTGCTGATGGTGGCATACTCGCTCACACAAACCCGCACGCTGTTGTGCTGGGTGAGCCGAAACCTAGCGAGTGAGGACAAGATGTTTCGTTGGCCGTGGGAGTACCTCTTCACCGTACTGAATGCCGATCTTGGTACGTTCTACACGCCGTTCTGGATGGCCAATTTGGTGCTCTTCCTTGCAACGATCTTGGTCTACGCATTCGCGACTCGCGGCAACCGCGGGCGGGGAGTAATCGGCGACGAGTGGGAGTACATCCTGTGGATCAGCCTCGGCACCTTTGGAATGAACTTGGTCTACGCCGCGTTCCAGTGGTACGGCCTCTTCCCGATCGCCACTACGCTGGTTGGACTTCTTGCACTGCGCCACACCGTCACGAAGCGCTTCCCGCCACTTCTTGCCGCTGAGGCCGCGCATGCTGAACTCTTGCGCACGCGCCGCCAGGTTGCGGACGGCGTCGAGGCAACCATTCGCCCAGCGAATCGTCGCGGGTAGTTCTTTGATGTGCGCTGTAGCGCACTCCAAAAGAGCATGAACATTCGCCCGTTCGGTCCTGGTCATCGACGCGCCGATCGAGCGGCGGGCTCAACGGGCGTTCTCAGTAGTGCCATCTTCTCAAATGACATTGCACAGATCACCGAGTTCACGGTTGCTCCGGGCGGCACGTATGGGCCACTGCGCAGTGCTGGCGATGTTGTCCTTGTGGTTATTGAGGGGGGCGGTTGGGTTGTTGCCCACGATGCCCAGCTGCAACTTGCCGCAGGTGAGTCACTACACCTTGAGCGGCTGGTTCCGTATAGCGTTGCTGCGCGGGAGTTGCCGCTACGCGCGATCCTCGTCGAGCTTTCGACGGGCGGCGGCGCTGAATCTGCTCGCACCATACGCGCCAGCAGCGGTGGTACAGAGGAGTAGCACGCCAACAACGAGTGTCGCGCTACTGACAAGCGCGGTTTCCGCGGGGCTTTCAAGCGTGACGCCAAACTGGAACGGCCAAGTCCATGTTGGGAGCACTCCCTGATACCAGTTGTGTAGGCCAGCCGGAAGCGGCAACGCTGCCCAGTTCGGATACCAGACAAGTGCCACTGCGGCGATGCTGCCGACCGTGATCGCGAACATGCGTCGCAGATCTGTCGCCCCGAGAATTGACCATGCGGCTACGGTTGCTGGAACGAGTGCGATCGCGCCAACGAGTGGGCCTGGTGTGCCGAACCCGCCTGATAGGCAGACTTGGCTTTCGGGGTAGACGCTGCTCACGCCTGCAAGTGCGCAGAGTGCACCGGTGGTCATCCAGAGCACAGGTGCAGCGAGCACTGCGCATGCGCCACCGATGCGCACAATCTGCGCTGCGCGCTGTGATCCGGCGCGGAGATCTGCGAGAAGCAACGCGAGTCCGATTAGGGCGATCTGTGAGGTTGGGTAGTAGTGATACTGAAATGCGGCGCGATCGATGCGCGCCCACGGTAGCCAGAGCGAGAGTCCAAGAACAAGCACCGATGCAAGGCCCCAGCTACGTCGACGCCACGCCTCTACTGCGAGCCAGAGCGCGCCGCCGATGCTGAGGATGCGCGAGAGCACATTGCCGCCGTCGTACACCGCAGCGGTCCACGCGCTGCCGCCAGCGGTAAAACTTGATTGGAAGAACCACACGGGCTTTAGGTCAAATGGCCACGCCCACCATGGGGACGATGCTGCATGTGCGACGCGCAGCGTGTCGTGATAGCGGTACATCGACGCCGTAAGGTCGGTAAGTGTCTGGCCCGTGTTCCCGAGCGGCCAGCCTGTAATCAACTGATTGCCAAGCGCTGCCCACGGCAGGTAGCTCGCGATGTACACGCCAAGAGGAAGTGCGGCGAGCGTGAAGAAGACGAGCGCTGCCTCTCCCGGTAGCGAAAGGAGTCCGAGCAGCGAGCGCGGGGTTGCGTCGCGCCGCGAAATGCCGCCCGCGCGATAGATCGCCGCGCCTGTCGCGAAAAGGAGCAGCATCAGCACGGCGGCGAATGGCAGGTTTGGAATGCGGGTGGAACCGTCGGCCACTGCGAGTGCTGGCGGTAGAAGTGCGGCGCCCAGTAGGGCGAGGCCGCCAGCGACCAGTAGTCGCCCAGGCGCCGTCCGCGCAAGCCACATGATGCCGAGACCGAAGATGCCGTACAGGGCGACCCACTTGCTTGCGAGCGCTCCGCCAAGGAGGAGGCCGGCCACGACGAGGAGGAGTCCGCCAGAGAGTGCGCTGCGAGCACGACCTTGTAGCCACGCCACAAAGGCGACCGCTCCCCCGAGCAGAAGGGCGAGGAGGTAAACGTCATTCATGCCGATGCGGCTCTGCACGAATCCCGCCCCGTCGAGGAGGGCGAGAACGCCAACCAGGGCGGCGACGTCTCGTCGCTCGGTCAGGAGTCGGGCCAGGAGCACCAAGAGTGCTGCTGCGAGTGCGCCGGCGATCACCCCAGGCCAGCGCCAGCCGGCGGCGAGCTCGCCCACGCTCACCTGCGTCATCGCGCCAGACGGCGCCGCAATGAGCAACTCTTCATTGCCGCCGTCGGCGCGCTCTGCAGATGCGTCGAGGGCAACGCCGCTCGCGCCGAGTGTGAGGGCATCGCCACCAACGTCGACATCGGCAAACCGAGCATTGCCGTTCGGTTCAATCGTCCACAGTGATGCCCCAGTGCCGTCGGGCCCAGGTGCCACCACGTGCACCATGCGGCTTGCACTGTTCGGCACGATCGCTGTGACCCCTGGAATGGCGACCTGCGCCAGCAGTGTCGTGCTCTCGTTTTTTGCGTTGTACACCCGCACACCATCACGACCAGCTACGTAGAGTCGCGGCCCATCAAACCAGTCGACAGACGCAGCACCGACCGCCCCTCCTTCAATCGGTGACGATCGTGTGTTCAACAGATCAGCTGCCGCATAACTTGTTAGGCCGCTCGCGCTCGTCACAAAGATTCTCTCTTCACCGTTAACGGTGAGTGCAAGCACCGACGCCCCGCGCACCAGCGGGGCGCTTGTCACAACCTCCCCGTCGCGCATGATGAGCACCTGGTCGCGCTGTACAAGCGCGACGCCGCCATCGGTGAGGGGTGCGATGCCGAGAGCCTCACCGCCGGTGGTTGACCATGACCGCACGCCACTGTTGCCACCTTGATCTGCGGTGGCGCGGTCTACCGAAAACAGTGTGCCGTTCGCAGTTGTGCCCCAGAGAGCGCCGTCGCTGGCCGCAATAAGGTGCGTCGCGCCGCGTTGCGGAAGTGAGCCAACGACGGAGCGTGTCGATGCATCAATCACGCTGATCTCATCAGGTCCTGCAATCCACAGCCTTCCTGGACTTAACGCATCTTCTGGTCGTGCAGCAATGGCGCTAATCGTTGTTGCGTAGGTTGTGCGCCCATTCACACGCGGGGCGCCAAACGATTCAAGGCCGAGTGCGATGAGGTACTTCGCAAGGTGTGGGTGCGTGTACTCGTAAATCGCATGGGGCTCACCGTACTTCCAGTCTTGCATGAACTCTGTAGCGGTTCGTACGTGGTAAACCTCATCAAACTGGAAGTGTGTCGGTTCCCCGACGCGCCAGCCTCTCAGTGAGAGTGCGCTCACCGCGACAAGAACGAGAAGCCATACATCAATTCGCGTTAGGGGTCGGCGAGGTTCAGGCTTTGCGATTGCGGCGTGTTTTGATACCGCGTCAACACGCTTTCGTAGTGTTCGTGTAGGCCGACGACCTGTCGCCGTTTTCTCGGAACTCCATGCGAGCCAGATCGCTCCAGCGAGGGCTGCGGTGATTGCGATCGCAGTGGCCGTGATGGCGATTGGCGTGTGTAGTGCCTCGGTAATGGCGCCAAGGTTTGGTAACCCAGGGTTTTGGAAATATGAAAGGGTTAGCACGCCCCAGCTATTCGCAAAGAATGCGACTGAGGTTGCGACTGCAATCCAGCGCCATGCTGGCCGCGCTGCAGCGAGTGCGATTGTTAGTGGGATCGCCGGAAAGAGGTATCGCTCGTGCACGCGTGTCGGCAGAACAAAGAAGGCGATGGCGAGGATGGCGACGGCGGTGACGGTGCGGATCGCCGTGTCGCGTTGTACGTAGCGCATTGCAACAAGTACGGCGGTGGCGATCCCTGCGCTGCCAATCGCAACGCCGGGGATGCCGATCAGCGGAAGTGGGTCGATGTCTGAGGCCCATCCGGTTGCATCAATGACCGCGCGTCCACCTACTTCGATGAGCGCCCATGGGTTCCAAGCGTTTACCGAAAGGTACGGGTAGCCGCCAGCTGCTTCGGCAACTTTGGTGAGCACGTCTGGCAGCGTTAGCCCGAACGGCAGCGCTGCGAGTGCGATGGTGGCGGCACCGGCGAGACCCGCCACAACAAAGGCCCAAGGGTCGCGTGCCGAGCGCGCACGAACAAAGGCGAGCATGCCGACGATGGGGATCAAGATGCCGAACTGTGGCTTGAGCACCGCCGCGAGCGCGGCGAGGATCGCCCCGCGCACGGTGTTGCCGCGGATGAGCGCCGAGAGGGAGAAGAGGAGGGCTGTCGTGCCGACGGAGTCAACCTGCCCCCACACCGCCGAGTCGAGCCAGATCATTGGGCCAGCGGCCATTGCGATGGCGGCGAGAAGTTGGCCGCGGCGCGGCGCGCCGAGATCGGCGGCGAGTCGCGCCGTTGCGAGCACGAGTAGGCCGTCGGCGAGGATTGCGGGGAGTTTCACAAGTGCCCCGGGGTCCGTGCTGCC
>JBDLWN010000004.1:0-5568 GCA_039804225.1 Chloroflexota bacterium | reverse complement strand
TTGTCTACCAAGAGGCAGACTAAGCAGGGCGGCTATTCATAGCCGTCTCAGGGGGCGGGCCTGATAGGTAGCCGCGAGCGGCTCATGCCCGCGCCGTGGCTGTGCTCAGACCTGTATCCTGCTCAGGATGCCGAGCCTCACCGATCAGGAACTCGTCGCCGCATGCCTCGCGGGACGCGAGAGTGCCTACGCGCTCCTCGTGGAGCGCTACACGCCGCGGCTGCACCGCATCGCCGCGCGCATCTGCCGCCACCCTCAGGACGCGGAAGACGCCGTGCAAGAGTCTCTCTTGCAGGCCGTGAGGGACCTTCGCAAGTGGAAGCCCACCGCCCCGCTTGAGGCCTGGCTCGTCACTATCACCGTGCGCACCGCCCAGAAGGTGGATCAGCGCTCGAACCGGGTTGCCAGCCGCTCCGACTCCCTTGACGCCCCGCTCCCTGACGGGAATCAGCGCGAGCTCAGGGACCAGGGGAGCGGCTCCGACCCTGCCGCGGCCGTAGGGCGAGCCGACCTCTCCTCCCGCCTCGCCGCTGCCATCGCGGACTTACCAGACAAGTACCGGACCGCTGTAACACTTCGATTCCAGGAGGGGTTGAGCCCGAAGGAGATCGCGGAGCACCTCGGCCTCCCCGAACGCACGGTGCGCACGCACCTGTTGCGGGGCCTACGGGCACTCAAGGAGAGCGTGGGGGGCCTCGAATAGGGCGGAGCGGGATCAAATCTGTAACAAAGGGCCTGTTTGAATCATTTTGGTCCCCTAGGCGCCTTAGATAAGCATGACCGTCTGCAGCGGTTCTTTGGAGCACGTTGAGCTCGCCCTTCTTGAAGGGTCAGAGCTCTCTTCTGCTGTTCAGGCACACCTGAGCACCTGCTCCTCGTGCGCGGCCCAGGCTGAGACCCTCAAGGGGATCGTCGCCGCGCTCCAGGCCAGCCCAGCCCCCGTGGCTCCGGTCGGCCTTGCGGCACGCCTCGTGCCGCTCGTCCTGGCTGAGGCCCAGAAGGGCCGTCGCCAGGGTGTGTTTGCCCGGGCCATGCGCCCCGTGGCGGCCTTTGCCACGGCATTCGGGGTGGTGATCGCCTCGATCGCCGCAGCGGGGGGTGCCCTCGTGGTCTCCGCCGCCCTCACGGCTGGCAACCGCACGCCAGCCCCTGAAACGATGGCTCCAGCCACGACTGAGGCCCCAGCAACCACACCGGCACCTGCCACGCAGGCGCCAGCTACGGAGGCTCCGGCCACCGAGGCACCGGAGACGGTCGCCCCGGCCACGCCAGCCCCAACCCCTACACCGACCCCGGATCTGCCACGGCGGACTCCGGAGCCGGTCAGCCCTGATCCGTCGGAGGGTGAATCGACGGCGCCTGCGGAGAGCACGAGCCCGTAGGTCGAATCAACACCTACCTGACGGCTGTCGTGCCGTTGTCAGGTGGGTCGTGCGAATTGGCACGGTTAGTGAACCAGGGGCAATTCCCCCGGGTTCTGTAGTTAGGAGGACACACAAGTGTCTATCAAGAAGAAGTTCGCAACTGCGGTTGCGACGGCGAGCATCCTCGCCGGGATCTTCGGATCCGCCTTCGCGCCGTCTGCGATGGCAGCGCGCGTGAACGATCCGAAGCCTCGGTACACGGAGCTCACCGTGGGTGCTGATATTTATGAAAACGCCGATGCGGATGCCTGGGGCTTCTACTCTGCCGACAGCGACGCAGAGGACACAACTGCGGCTGATGCAGCCGTCGTGTTCACGCTCTTCTCGGCTGGCGCAGCGGGAGCAGGCACGGATGAAATCGCGGAGGCCGATCTGAAGGTCGCCTCGAGCTCGTCTAAGCTCCTGGTTGCGCTACCTGACACTGATGGCGGTGAAGTCTGCACAGATATGGAAAGCGACGAGGACGACATCTTCGGTCAGTCAGATGAACTCGGAAATGTCGTGGAAACGACTGCTGGTGATGGAGACTATACTGTCTGCCTCGCCGCATCGACCTCCACGGCCTCCGTCAAGGATGCGACCGTGACGATCTCGGCGCGCGATGGGGATAGCTCGGGCGCGTATACGACTGTCGCTACGATGACCGTCAGCGTTTTCGGCCCAGAGGCTACCCTCACGCTTTCGATTGTTGGCGGCTACAAGTATGTTGCTACCGACAACGTCGCGATCGATGACTGGTTCAAGGTCATCGGCAAGGACGCTGCGGGCAACGTGCTCAACCAGGGTGACGGAGGCGTCCTCGAAGGTGTAGAACTGGCAGCGCTGAGCAACTGGGCGGACAACCCAGAGAATGGCGATGGCGATCTCGTAGCACCGTTTGACGAAGCCTACGCTGTGGTGGAAGATTCTGATGGAGCCGCCACGCTGTACGGTCTTGATGACCTTGCATGCGTCACGCTTGACGATGATGACGCCGACCCAATGGCTGGGGATAGCTTTGCGGTTGCAGTGGAGGCCGGCGATGCCGTGTCCAACACGGTGACGATCACCTGCACTGCCGACGGAAGTGACGCGGTCATCAAGTCCATTGCCGCAACCGATGAGGCTGGTCCGCAGGAGTACGACGACGGAACCGGTGACGATGGCGACCTTCAGATCATTGCCACCGTTCAGGACGGAGAGGGACGACCTCTCGGCGACGGAATCGATGATCTTGACTTTGGCGGATTGACTTTTGCCGGCGATGAAGACCTCGTCGACGAGCTTGACGCTAACGCGATCGACATCACAGATGTGGATGCGGACGAATACAGCGGCGGCGAGATTGTGCTGTCTGATGTGGATGACGAGTACGACTTCGGTCGACGCGGACTGTTCACTTACACGGTAACGATTGACGAGCCAGATCTTGCAGATTCTGACGAGGATGAACTGGTCGCAACACTTGTCTACCGCGCCTCTGGCGAAGACACGGTGACGATCAGCAAGGCTCGCAACGCTGCCAAGACTGTGGCGACGATCACGCTTGATGCGGGTGAAGATTATGCATTCGAGTCGGTCTACTTCCAGGTGGAGAAGGCCAACGGCAACGTGGTCGAGTTCCGACGCCGCGCAAACGGCGACGGAGTCGCGACCCTTGTGCTGGCTCGACGCAACACCGTGATCTATGTCTACGCGTTCTCGGAGACGAGCGACGAGTCAGACACGATCAAGGTGCGCTTCCGCTAAGTAGCGGCTCCGACTGGAGCACGATCCAGTAGGTACTCCAGAGGCCCCGGGGGAGACCCCGGGGCCTCTGGGCGTCTCAGGGGGGTGGAGCGGGTATCCTCATGGACATGACGCGACGCTCGATCGGGATCGCCCTCGCACTTGCCTGCTCTCTGGTCGCCGCTGCCGGCGCTAACCCGGTCACGGTGCGCGGGATGGAAGACAACGCCGCCGATGTCCCAGGGACGCTCTGGAGCGGAGGGCGGGCAAGCGGCAGCGTCGGCGGGTCAGTCTACGACCGCGTTTGGCGGCTGGTGCTGACCGAGGCCCGGGTGGCGCTTGTCCAGTTGCGCGGCGAGGCTGGCGCCGAGCTTGGACTCTATCTCTTTGACGGCAGTGCCACTTCGGTTATCAGTGGCTCGCCCATCAAGCATTCGGCGCAGCCAGGTGGATCACAGAGGTTTGCCGCACCACTCCCCGCCGGGACGTACTACTTGGATGTGAATGGCCGCAATGAGGAGCGTGCGTACGGCTTTACCTTGACCGTTGCACTGATCCTCGACCCCACACCGCCGTTTCTCTCCCTTGAAATCGCCAATGGTGGGAGTCGGGTCAGCAGCTCGACCGTGAGCGTGGCGGTGAACGCCACGGAGTCGCTCAGTGGCCTGGAGGAGATGCGCATGCGAATCGACGCCGGCGCGTGGGGTGCGTGGCAGCCGTTTGCGCGGACCGCGCAGGCAACGTTCGGGGAGACCGAAGGCGCGCACCGTGTGGAGATGCAGGTGACGAACGGCGCCGGTCTTGTTTCGGCGACGGCGAGCGATACTGTCTTCCTTGACTTGACCGCGCCCGTCGGGACACTTCTCTCGCCGAACTTGAGCAGCCTCGTCGCGGTCAGCCGTCCGAAAATTCGCTATCAGTTTGCCGAACCGCTGCGGAGATCATCTTGGGGTGGTTCGGCGATCAGCATCCAAGACGCCAGCGGCAACGTGATCCGTGGGATCGGGAGCTACGACCCGGAGACGCGGATCGGCACCTACAGTTTGGCGGAGTCACTTTCGCCGGGTGTGGAATACGTCGTCCAGGGAGGGGCCGCTACAGATCGCGCGGGGAACAGTGTCGCGTTAGAGCCGTGGGTGCTCTCGTATCGGCTCAGGCCGCGGATCATCATCGGCCAGGCTCGGCTGACGTCCGTGGGAGGCGCTCCGGTGAGGATCGTCTTCAAAACCACTTCACTCCCAGAAGGATCAACTCTCCTGCTAGATCGCCTCGCATCGGAGGTTGGTGGCGGAACATGGGAACCAGTTGGAGAGTCGCGGGTGGAGTCGAACGGCGGGTTTCAGTCTGTTTCCATTCGGCCGACGGAGAGCGGCACTTATCGGCTTCGCTACCTTGGTTCAGCAACACGATGGCCCGCGCTAAGTGTGAGCGTACAGGTGACGCTTGCGCCGAGGATCGAGGTGTTCGGGAGTCGCGACATCCGCTCGGCTGTCGTCGGCGCCGCACAGGTCGTCTCGTTCCAAGTCCTCCCATCGGCCGTGACCGATCTGACCCTCGTACGCTTTCGCTGCAATGCGTCGTTCACCCGCTGTGAGGCCGTCGAGCGCATCTCCGTACAACCGAACGCGGACGGAGTGGTGAGCTACGCCTGGACGCCCACAGCCGGCGCTTGGACGTGGCGCCTACGCACGCCGAGCACCGCCGAGCACCGCGAGGCGCGCAGCGCGCCCGTGAAGTACGCCGTGCGCTGATCGGATCGGCGTCGAAGACGAGCCTCGCTTCAAACCCAGCGGGGTCGGTGGGTCGGCGAATCGGCTATCCTTCCCTCCCGTCCTCGTACGGGATCGGTCGGGGCGTAGCGCAGCTTGGTAGCGCGCGTCGTTCGGGACGACGAGGTCGGAGGTTCAAATCCTCTCGCCCCGACCAGCAACCTCAGCCGCGGTAGGCTGGCGTCAGGCACGCGCCCGTAGCTCAGCGGATTAGAGCATCTGGCTTCGGACCAGAGGGTCGGGGGTTCGATTCCCTCCGGGCGCACCACCTCTCTTGTGTACCCTTCACTCCATGGTCACTGATCCGCGCACTCTGCGCATCCCGCGCGACCTCCTCCCTGAGGATGGTCGGTTCGGCTCTGGGCCGTCGCGCGTCCGCGACGCCCAGGTTGATGCGCTCGCCTCGCGCGCTGGCCGCGCGCTGCTCGGTACCAGCCACCGCCAGACGCCCGTGCGTGCGCTCGTTGGGCGTTTGCGCAGCGGCGTTGCGACGCTCTTTGCGCTCCCTCCGAATTATGAGGTTGCGCTCGGCGTGGGCGGCTCCACCCTCTTCTGGGATCTCGCGGCTTACTCGTTGGTTGAGCAACGTTCGGCGCACGCGGTGTTTGGTGAGTTCTCCGCGAAGTCCGCGCGCGCCGCACGTGCGCCGCATCTGAGCGAGCCACTTG
>JBDLWN010000003.1:0-3818 GCA_039804225.1 Chloroflexota bacterium | reverse complement strand
GCTGATCAGCCAGTCGCGCAGGCGGTAGGTGACCTTCTTCTCGCCACTCTTGCTGCTCTCGAGATGGGCGATCGCCTTGTTGAGTGACTCGGGCCAGGCGGCGCCGTTCCAAGCTGGGCTGTTCACCGCAACGGCGGCACCCTCGGCCTTCTCCACATACGGGAGCGGTACGTCGTTGGGTGTAGCGGCCATGGCTGCGGGTGCCACGACTGGCTTGATCGGCAGGCCGAACTGCCGGGCGAACTCGTAGTCACGCTCGTCGTGGGCTGGCACCGCCATGATCGCCCCCGTGCCGTAGCCGGCGAGCACGTAGTCGGCGATCCACACGGGGATCTGCTCGCCGTTCACCGGGTTGATCGCAAATGCACCTGTGGCGACACCACTCTTCTCCTTGGTGGTGGTGAGGCGATCAATTTCGGTCTTGCGCTTCGTCGCCTCGATGTAGGCGCTGACGGCGGCGCGTTGCTCTGGCGTGGTGATGGCCTCTACGAGTTCATGCTCTGGTGCGAGCACCATGAAGGTTGCGCCGTAGAGCGTGTCGGGGCGCGTGGTGAAGACACGCAGCTTCTCACCGCCAGCGTGATGGGCCGCTGGCGCAACGGTGAAGTCGACCTCGGCGCCTTCGGAGCGGCCGATCCAGTTTGTTTGCATGGTGCGAATCGGTTCTGGCCAGTTGAGCCCCTCGTAGGAGAGCAGCTCGTCGGCGTAGTCGGTGATCTTGAAGAACCATTGTGTGAGGTCGCGCTTGGTGACAGGTGTTGAGCAGCGCCAGCAGATGCGATCCACACCCTCAACCTGTTCGCGCGCGAGTGTCACCTGGCACGACGGGCACCAATCGACGGGGGCCTGCTTGCGATAGGCGACACCTTTCTCGTAGAACTTCAGGAAGATCCACTGGTTCCAGCGGAAGTAGACCGGGTCGCAAGTGACGACCTCGCTCTTCCAATCAAACGAAGCGCCCATGCTGCGCAGCTGGCGGCGCATGTTCTCCATGTTGGCGTAGGTCCACTCGCGCGGAGGGATCTTGTGTTTAATGGCGGCGTTTTCGGCGGGTAGACCGAAGGCATCAAATCCGACCGGGTAGAAAACGTTGAAGCCCTGCATGCGCTTGTATCGCGCAATGGCGTCGGTTGGCGTCATGATGTACCAGTGGCCAATATGCAGGTCACCCGATGGGTAGGGCCACATCGTGAGCAGGTAGTAGTTGGGCTTGCTCGTATCGGTGAGGTCGGTGGTGTGGAGACCGAGTTCTTCCCAGCGGCGCTGCCAGCGCGGCTCAATCTCGGTCGGGTCGTACCGCTCGAGGCGCTCGTCTTGCTCGGCCACGGGTGGGGCTCCTCTCCTTCCGAAGCGCGCCGTTTGGCGACTTGGTGGAGCTAAAGGGATTCGAACCCTTGACCTCTTGCATGCCATGCAAGCGCTCTACCAACTGAGCTATAGCCCCAAGGGGAGCGAGTGTATCAGCCGATCCCGCCTCAGCCTCGCGCGGTACCCCGCGTAGTGCCCCGTGCGGCGAGGGGGAGAAGGGCGAGCGAGAGGGCGACGAGGACAAGTCCGCCAGTGAACGGGCTCACCCCGATTACTACCGTGGCGATGAGGCCGCCCAGGATCGGTCCAGTTGAGATCCCAAGGTCAAACGAGATGTTGAATGCACCATTGGCGCGACCACGCTCTTCGGGGGCGCTGGCAATAGCAATCGCCCCTGCAGCCGCCGGGAAGATCAGCCCGTAGCCAATGCCGTAGAGCAGCATCGCTACCAGATCAATCGTGAACGTTGGGCTCGTGGCGAGCAGGGCGAGCGCACCAACCAGCGCGGCGAGCCCGATGAGAGAGATGCCGAACGGGCCGCGCTTATCGACCCGCGTGGAGATACGACTCAACATCAACGCAATGGCGATGATGCCGAAGATCGTAAAGAGGCCACCGCTCGCGCCGGCCGCGTAGCGCAGTGCCTCCTCTTGGGTGCGCCCCTCTTCGAGCGCGCGCTGAATGAGTCCATCCTTGATGAAGCCGGTGACTGAGCCAACTGCCGCCTGAAGCCCAAAGATCGCGATAAGAGCAACGCGTACACGCGGTTCACGCAGAATGCGGCGCCAGGCGCCGGCGGTTGGTCGTGTTCCTGGTGTGATCACCAGCGTCTCCGGGAGTAGCGGAAGTACCACGGCAAGACCGACTGCAATGAAGCCGGCGACACCAACGAAGACGGCACTGACACCAAAGAGGTTGGAGACGAGTGCAGCCGTTGCGGGGCCCACGACGGCGGCAATACCGATGAGAGCGCCAGCTCGGCCGAGTGTTCGGCCGCGCTCACCGAAGGGGGCGGCATCACCGAGGAGAGCGAAGAGCGCTGCGGCGAGCACGCCACCCGATGCGCCGTGTACAACGCGCGCCAGTAGGAAGAGTGGCAACGAATCGGCGAGGGCGTAGATGCCGATAGCGGCTGGGCTGATGACCAGGGCCGCAACGACGACTCGACGACGACCGATGCGATCGGCAAGAGTGCCACCGATCAGGTTGAAGGCGAGGTTGGCGAGTGAGTATGCGGCGATGGCGATGCCGACTAGGAGCGGGGTGCCACCGAGCTCCTGCGCACGTGGCCCGATCACGGGCAGCAGGGCGAAATTGTCGATAAAGGCGAGAAAGATCGCGATGTAGATTGCGGCGCGGCTCCGTCGCGAGAGGTTTGGGGTAGCAGTCGTCATGGGTAAAGCATCCCACGCGCCGAGAGATGCCGCCCCCGTGCGAAACTTGGCACCGTGAGCGCCCGACCGTATCGCCTGATTCGCAGCCCACGTGCACGACGCCTCACGTTGCGCATTGACCCAGAACACGGCCTTGAGGCGGTAGTACCAGAGCGCTACAGCGAGGCACGGGCGCGGCGCGATGTTGAGGCATTCATCGCCACGCGCCTCAAGTGGATCGACCGCTCCCTCGCCGAGGTGACCGCGCGTCGCACCGCGCTCGGCACCGACGGCCGGCTGGCCATCGGTGGGCTTATCCCGTACGCCGGGCGTCCCCATCGCATCGTGGTCGGCACCGGGGGCAGCATCACGGCGCTCAACGGTGAAATTCAGATTCCCGCGACGATTGCTGGAGATCCTGACGCCGTCCGCCGTCGGCTGTTGAGTTGGCTACGGCGGCGCGCGCGCGCCATCGCCGAGCAGATGATCAGCGTCTACGCCGCAGAGATGCGAGTGAGCCCAACACGACTGCGCATCGGCGACCAGTCCACGCGCTGGGGAAGTGCCTCGGGTGACGGCACGATCTCACTCTCATGGCGACTCGTCCTCGCTCCACCATCATGTTTTGAGGCGGTCGTGGTTCATGAGCTCGCCCATCTGCGCGCCAACGGTCATGGCGCCCGATTCCGGGCGGTGGTGGAGCGACACCTCCCCGACGAGGCGGCACGGATGCGCCAGCTGCAGCGCCTCGCTCCAGCACTGAGCGCGGTTCGCTAGCGGACCCTCTTCCTGGTGCGAGCGGCCACGCGTTCATCGTGCCGAGCAATCGTCGCGCGGGTGATCTTCTTGATGAGGGTGATCGGCAGCTGATGGTCGGCGGTGAAGTGGATCGTTGTCCCAGCGATGGTGAAGTTAGCGAGCTCCGAAGTGAAGAGCCGGTAGGTGTGTCCGGCAAAGAGGCTGAGCCCTCCCCGTCGCGTGCCGAAGTGAATGCGTGAGCCGTTCGGAAAGCGAATGCCAGGGACCCCGTACGAGACCTCCTGTTTGCCACCTGGCGCAGCAGCCAGGATGGCGTCCCGCAGGCGGCGCAAACTCTTCGCATCGGCAGCGGGAAGTGCTCCGATATAGGCCGCGACT
>JBDLWN010000002.1:0-16012 GCA_039804225.1 Chloroflexota bacterium | reverse complement strand
GCTGGGTTGACCCGGGCACGAGCCCCGCCCCCGATGGGAGCCCCGCTACCGGCGAGGCCTGCCTCGTCTGCCCGTATCACGGCTGGAGCTACGGGCAGAGTGGTGAGGTGAAGCGCATCCCTGCAGTGCATGGCCGTGCAATTCCACGTCGGGCACGGATTGAGCGTTACGCCGCCGTGGAACACATCGGCCTCGTTTGGGTGCTGCTTGAGCCGGGCCCTGGCGGCTGGGAGAACCCAGCACCGCTCTATCCGCTCCCCGAAGCGCCGTGGTGGGGTGACCCTTCGCTGCGCACCATTCCGATCACCACCTACGACTGGCAGTGTTCACCCGCACGACGCATCGAGAACTTCATCGACTTCAGTCACTTCCCTTGGGTGCACGAAGGGATCCTGGGCGATCGCGCGAAGCCGCTCAGCCCCGACCATGTGGTGGAGAGCAGCGAAACAACGATCAGTTTTCAGATCGCACTCGAAGAGCCGCAGACGAGCGTGAAGGGCGATAGCACCCCGGGCACCAAAGTGCAGCGCGACCCGACGACGTACACGGTCCACCTGCCGTACTCGGTAACGCTCGATCAGCAACTTCCCGAAGGGAATCGCTTCGTGCTCTTTATCGCCGCATCGCCACTCTCTGCAAAAGAGACGCGCACCTTCACCTGGAACGCACGCAGCTATCGACTCGATCCCTCAAACGACACCGAGCTCGCTGACTTCCAGCGACTCATCCTCGACCAGGATCAGCCGATCACAGAATCACAGCGACCTGAAGCACTGCCCGTTGATCTTTCAGCGGAGCTGCATATCGCAGGGCCGGATCAGGCTTCCATCGAATTCCGTCGCCACCTCGGCAAAATTGCCGCGCGCGCTCGCGCGGGAGAGAGTGCTACGAAGTAGCAGCCACTGCGTCGACGCGCAAGATTCGCCAGGCGAACGGAACCGATCCAATGAGAATAGCCCCACCAAGCACGAAGACTGGGAACGCGCCGATCTCGCCATAGATCACTCCGCCAACAATTGAAGAGACAGAGATGGCAAGGCCGAACGACACCGCCTGGAAGAGTGCCTGCCCAGTTGCCTGCAGCTGCAGTGGGACAATCGCACGTACCGTCAACACGCTCCCGAGGAGCGTGCAGGCATATCCAACACCAACGAGGCCGCGCAGAGCGCTAAGCGCGAACGGTGAAAAATCAAAGGCGTAGCCAAAACAGCAGAACCCAAGGGCAACCAGACCGATGGAATAGACGGCGCGCATGCCGAAGCGAAGCGCAACGGCGCCGCCAATCAGAAAGAATGGGATTTCGACGGCTGCAGAGATCGCTGCGCTGAGTGTCACCATCGCAGCGTTCCCCCCAACCTCTTGAATGCGCAGCGCACCGTAGGAGTAGAAGATGCCTGCACCTAGGTTGACCAAGAGACTCAAGAGGAGAAACGAGAGAAGTTTTGGTGACTGTGCGAACGCTAAACTCACCGTACCGAATCGATCTCGCCAATCACCAGCAACTGCAATCTCTGCGTTTCCGCCCGCAAGCTCACTGCGCTCTGCCTCAAGTTCGTCTTCGCTCACAACGCGATGGCGTCGGTGTGTAACGCGCAGACCAAGGGTCCCCAAAAGAACGATCAGCGCTCCGGCCCCATAGAGCGGCCCAACAAGAAATGCGCCGCCAGCAACCACGAGAACGCCGCTAACTAAGCCGGTTGCGGCGTAGCTGGCGCTCGTGACAGCACGCAACGTTCCCCAGTTCCCCTTCACCTCAGCGAGTCGCTCCATGCCGATAGCGTCGAGGAGCGGCACGATCCCCGCACCTGCGAAGGCGGCGAGCATTGAACCAGGAATGCCCGCTACTGGCCCTGCCGCAAATGCAAATACCCCGATGGCGGTGGCGAAGATCGCGATGCGGAACGCTGCGACGCGGCCGAGGGTCGCGTCGCCAAGGTGTCCCCAGATGGGCGCCGCAGCAAGCGCAAGAATCGAGTTAATCGCGCCCACGAGGCCGATCGCCTCAAACGAGACGCCGCGATCGCGGAAGACGATTGAACTGAAGGGGAGATAGAAGGCCTGCATGATGCCGACCATCAGGTAGAGATATGAGGCGCGGCGCATTCCAGGTCGGAGCAACATGAGGTTCATGTCGCTACATTACTGGCTCGCTGTCGCCTCCGCCTTGTGCGCCATCGTTGCGCTCGCGAACCAAGTTAACGAAGCGCGTCTGCTCTTTCATGAAGTAGAGCTGACCGGCGCCCGTTGGGCCGTTGCGGTGCTTGGCGATGCTGAAGTCGATCGCCTCACCAACCGCATCTGTCTCTTCAATGCGATCGGCCTTGCGCCACAAGAAGATCACCACGTCGGCGTCTTGCTCAATAGCTCCCGACTCACGCAGGTCTGAGAGGCGTGGCTCCTTTGAGTCACCGCGCATCTCGGTCTGACGCGAGAGCTGGCTCAGCGCGAGCACCGGAATGCCAAGTTCGCGCGCAAGTGCCTTGAGGCCGCGCGAGATCTCAGAGACCTCTTGCACCCGGTTTGACTCTCGACCCGAAGAGCCAGGCTGCATCAACTGCAGGTAGTCAACAATGAGCAGATCAAGTCCGTGCTCCATCTTGAGTCTTCGTGCCTTGGTGCGCAGCTCCATCACCGAGATGCTCGCAGTGTCGTCAATAAAAATCTTTGCGCGCGAAAGGCTCTCCATTGCGCCAGCAATCTTTGGGAAATCTAGTTCGCCGAGGAAGCCGCTGCGCAACTTAAATGAATCAATCTTCGTCACGCTCGAAAGCAGGCGCAGCACCAACTGCTCCTTGCTCATTTCAAGAGAAAATACGCCGACCGATTTTCCTTCCCGCACCGCGGCATACTCAGCAATGTTGAGCGCCAGCGACGTCTTACCAACGGATGGTCGCGCCGCAAGTACGATGAAGTCTGACGCCTGCAACCCTTGCGTCTTGGTGTCAATGTCAGTGAAGCCGGTACGAAGACCCATGAGCTGCCCGCGATTCTGGTGCAGATGATCGAGTCGGTCGTATGCTTCACTCAGCAACTTTTCCAGAGCGGTGAATCCCGATATGGTTCTTCGCTCACTAATCGCAAAGAGCTCCGACTCGGCGCGATCAATTGCCTCAATCGCGTCAGCAGGGTCTTCGTACCCAATAGAGGCGATGCGGCCAGCGGCGCTAATCAGTCCGCGCAGTACCGCCTTACGCTCCACGATCTTTGCGTACTGCTTGGCGTGCACCGCTGTTGGGGTGCGATCGCACAAGTCGGCGAGCGCTGCGCGTCCGCCGATCTCTTCAATCTGGCCGCGGCGCTCCAGCTCTTCGGAGACGGTGAGGATGTCGATTGGCTGGCGCTGCTCGTAGAGCGAGAGGACGGCGGCGTAGACCTTGCTGTTCGCCGGCTTATAGAAGTCCGATGCCTTAAGAGTTTCTGAAACCTCAGTGATCGCATCGCCATCAATCAGGATGGCGCCGAGTACGGACTCTTCGGCCTCAGAGGACTGCGGTGGGAGTTGGTTGGACATGATCGTATTCTCTCAGCCGCGCCGTCGACGCTCTAGATGGATGCCCACAAATCTGCCTCAATCTCTCCACGAAGAGGGGATCGGGCCCCTTCGGCTGTGGATAAGTCGGCGCCCGGCGCCGAGGCGAGGACTAGTGAACGCGGCGGAGAACGCCGACGAGCACACCCTGCACGTTCACAGCGGGGTAGTACATCGGCTTGTACGCCTTGTTCGCGGGCTGCAGGCGAACTCGTCCAGTCTCACGGAAGAGTTGCTTTAGGGTGACCTCGTTCTCTTCGACCTGGGCGACCACAATGTCGCCATCGGCGGCCACCTTGCTCGGCTTGATCACCACATAGTCGCCGTCGGCGATCTGAGCATCGATCATGGAGTCGCCGCGAATCTTCAGGAGGTAGGAGTCGGGGGTCGACATGAACTCAGGGACGGCAACCGTCTCGGAGCGCTCCTCGTAGGCTTCGATCGGCCCACCAGCGGCGATCTGCCCCACCACGACCAGCTCACGGGCGGCCATCGGCAGGTTGGTCGTCTCAAGTTCGCTGTCGATCTCCAGGAGGGAGCGGCCGCGGGCGGTAAGGCGCACAGAGCGCGAAAGGCCAGCGCCACGCTCGATCAGCCCCTCCTGCTCGAGGGTCTCGAGGTGGTGGTGGACGGCGGAGGGGGCGGCGAGGCCGACCAGGTCGGCGATCTCTCTCACGGTCGGCGGGGTGCCTGAGCGGCGGATCCCCTCGGCGATCGCCTGGAGGATCCTCGTCTTGCGGTCTTGGTCATGTCTGGTCATAGGGGTATTAGAACGCCTGTTCGGAACTGTGTCAAGTGGCTGGCACAGGTGTTCCTACTCTTCAGGTTCCTCCAGGAGCCGTGCGCGCGTGATCGCATCCTCACCGTACTTCCGGCGCATGGTGTCGGCGGCGGCGGTGATGGTGCGTTCGCGTGCCTGCGCCGCGCCGTCAAAGAGGGCGAGCTGTTCATCCTCGCCAAGATCTGAGGTTGAGACGCCAATAAGCCGATAGGCGCTGCCGCGCGCCGCCCTCTCAAGGAGTGCACGTGCCGCTTCAAAGATCGGCCCGGCGAGATCTGACGGCTGGGCAAGCTTCACCTGCCGTGTGATGGATTGGAACTCGGCATCTTTCAACTTGAGCGTGACGGTGCGCGCAAGCAGGCCCTCGCTGCGCAGTGAGTACGACACCGCTTCCACCAGTCCTAAGAGCAGCGTCTCAAGCGCCTCTGGATCGGCAATGTCGTCATCAAGCGTCATCTCGCGGCCGAGTGATTTTCGCTCGTCACTGTCATCGACTGGCGTGTCGTCAATGCCCCGTGCTAAGAGTTTGAGATCTGGTCCGCGATCACCGAAGCGGCGAACGAGATGATCATCAGGTGCGTTGGCGAGATCGCCACAGGTGAGAATGTCGAGTTCGCGCAAGACGCTCTGTGCAACAGGGCCGATGCCAGGAATCACGCCGACCTTTCGCGGAGCGAGCCACGCGGCTTCACTGCCTGGCGGAACAATCGTCAGGCCATTCGGCTTCTCTGCACCTGCTGCAATCTTGGCTACCAGCTTGTTCGACGCGCCACCAACGCTAATCGTTAAACCCGTAGCCAATTTGACTGCGGCGCGAATGCCGCGGCCGGCATCGTCAAGTGAACCGTGCAACTGCTCGGTTCCATTCAGATCCAGATACGCCTCGTCGACGGAGACCTGTTCAACGATGGGGCTCCATCCGCCGAGTACCTCCATCACTTCACGTGAGACATCGCTGTAGCGATCGTGGCGAGGCGGGATCAGGATCAGGTTCGGGCAACGCGCGCGCGCAACATGGACCGACGTTGCGGCGCGAACGCCGAACGCACGCGCCTCATACGAGGCGGCGCAGATTACGCCACGAGAACCTTCACCGTATCCAACAGCAACAGGTTTTCCAGCGAGCGACGGGTTGTCGCGAATCTCGACCGACGCGAAGAACGCGTCAAGATCGACGTGTAGAACGCGACGGGTCGTAATCAGCCCTTCGGCTCGACGACGACTGTCACCTCAGCGACGAGGTGTGCCGCCACCTTGATCTGCACCTTGTACGAGCCGAGCTGCTTCAGTGGCTCGTCGAGCATGACCTGGTGCTTTTCAACGCTGATGCCGCGGCGATCGAGCGCCTCGGCGATCTCTTTTGTGGTGATGGAGCCGAAGAGCTTGCCGCCTTCGCCCACCTTGACGCCCATGGTCAGCGTCGTAGAGCTGATGCGCTGCGCAAGGCCTTCGGCCTCGCCGCGCTGGCGGTCTTGTTTGGCGGCGCGGGAGGCGATCCCTGCAGCAACCTGGGAGGCGGCCCCGCCGATGGCCGGGATCGCCAGACCATTGGCGAAGAGGAAATTCTTGGCGTATCCCCCGGCGACCTCTTTCTGGTCCCCGGCCTTGCCGAGCTTGGGCACATTGGCAGTCAAGATCACCTTCATCAGTTGGACTCCTTCTCCTGTGGCTGGGCAGGCTGGGCGCCCCCCGTTGGAGCACGATTCTCGCACAGGTCCCCCCCTTGACACAGAACGGATGTTCTATGAGACTACGAACAGATGTTCTAACGCAGGCCCCCATGAGGGGAGGAGGTTCAGGATGGCAATGCAACCGATTAGCCCAGTCGCGGTAGCCGTGACGGCCCACTGGCGCACTGGCGCCCCAACCGCGGTCACCTTTGAGGGGATCAGCCGCAAGGTGACCCAGGTCCTCGCGCTCCGCCGTGAATACGGTGTCTTCAGCGCCAGCGAAGGCCCTCGCACCCTCTGGGAGATTGAGACTGAAGATGCCGCCCTCGTCCTGAGCTTTTCGCGTCGCACGGGCGCCTGGTCTATTCAGGCCTTCGACGATGCCTGGGCAACCCTGCCGTTCGCAACCGGTATTGCAGAAATGGAGCCCGTGCTCGTCCACGCCTAGCCATCTGCCATGATGAGCTGAATGAAACGAGCAACGCGAACTAGATTCTCATCACCAGCTGATCACGCCCTCGGCCCAGCCATGAGTGCCGTCGTTGCTCGCGCCCGTGATCTGCTCCACGGCCTTGAGATCGTTCTTGACATCATGCTTGCCGGAGTCTTGGTCATTGCAATCGCACTGATTGGTGCTGATACCGTTGGGCTCATCGCGGAGGGGATCCACGAGGGTGGTATTGACTCAGCACTGCTGATTCTTGATCGCGTACTTCTTGTATTCATCATTGCGGAGTTGCTCTATACCTTGCGACTCTCCCTTGCTCGAACCCAGCTCATCCTTGAACCGTTCCTCATCATTGGTCTCGTCGCGGTCGTACGGCGCGTGCTAGTCGTCACCGCACAGGCCGAACGCATCTTGAGCGAAGGCGGCAATCTTGAGCCAATCCTCTGGGAGCTTGGCGTTCTCGCCGGGCTCGTTATCTCTCTTGCCGTCGCACTCTCACTCGCGCGCCGAAACAGTTCTGGCCCGCGCGAACTTCAGGCTGACTAGCCAACGCGCGTCGTCGCTCACTTGCGGTTTGCGCGATAGGATGCGCAGATGAAATCAATGGCAGAACAGACCCTCACCGAGTTTCTTGCCGCACTCGCTGCGCCAACACCCGCACCAGGCGGCGGCGCCGCTGCAGCAATCGGTGGCGCAACCGCGGCCGCACTCGTGGAGATGGTCTCCGGGCTCTCGCTCAAGAAGAGCGCTGACGGCGTCGACGCAGCACTGCAGCAACGCACTGCGGCACAGATGGCCACACTTCGTGGCGAACTGCTCATACTTGCCAATGACGACGCGCTGGCATATGACGCGTTCATTCAGGCAATGCGCCTGCCGAAAGTTGAAGAGCACGAGCGAGAGGCGCGCGGTCGTGCGATGTCTGCAGCTGCCGAGCACGCCGCAGGGGTGCCACTCAAAACGCTGCAGGCGATTACCGCAGTTGCAGAAGCTGCACGCCTGCTTACCGGTCGTAGCTTGGTGAGTGCGGCAAGTGACCTTGACGTTGCGCTGCGATTTGCACGTGCCGCAGGCTTGAGTGCGGCGGAGAATGTTGAGGCAAACCTACCGTTTATTGATGATCCTGAAACACGCGCATCGTTAGCGAACCAGACCGCCGCATTCGTTGCTGCTCTTGAACGCTTGACACAGTCGTAGTTCGCAATGACGCAGCGACTTGCAGCACAGCCTTTTGCGAAGCAGATCACGACGCGAGCCACCGAGATCGCAACTCGCGCCATCGCCGACGCCGGCGGGGTCGCCCCAGAGATCGCAGTGGTGATTGCAACCAGCGAGCCAGACTCGCTCCTCTATGTTGATCGACTTCTCAAGCAGGTAAGCGCAACCGGGCTCACAGGGCGGCGCGTTGAGCTTGGCGCGGCTGCAACGGAGGCGGAGATCTTTGCCGCGCTCACGGCGCTCTCAGCCGATCAGAGTGTGGCGGGGATCATCCTTCAGTCGCCACTGCCGAGCGGTGTTTCGCGTGAGGTGGTCGCAACGGCGATTAGCCCCGCGAAAGATATTGATGGCATTACTGCCATGAACGCGGAGCAGCTTGCGGAGGGCACGCACGATGCCTCGCTCCTCCCCGCAACGGCTGCGGCGGTGATGGAGCTGCTGCGGGCGTACGAGATCCCGCTTCGCGGGCAACAGGCCGTGGTGGTGGGGCGCAGCGCCATCGTTGGGCGACCTGTGGCCCAACTCTTAGAAATCGCGGGGGCGCACGTTGAGGTCGCCCACTCCAAGACGCCGGATCTCGGCGTGGTCACCCGTACCGCCGCTGTGCTTGTAGTTGCCGCCGGGGTGCGTGGCCTGGTGCGCGGCGAGCATGTTTCGCCCGGCACGTTCGTCATCGATGTGGGGATCCACCCGAGCGGTGACACCATTGTGGGTGATGTCGATGCCCCGAGCGTTGAAGCGAAGCTCGGCGACACGGGTGGTCTCAGCCCCGTCCCTGGGGGCGTGGGGCCAATGACGAGTGCGATCTTGGCACTGCATGCGGCTGAGGCTGCCAGGCGGCTCGTCCGCGCGCGAGCGTAGACTCAACGCATGGGATTCCCTTCCGATCTTGAAATTGCACGCGGCGTAACGCCGAAGCCCATTGGCGAGGTGGCGGCCACCCTCGGCTTTCATGACCATGAGGTTGAGCCGTACGGTCGCACCAAAGCGAAACTCTCCATTGAAGGAATTGAACGACTAGAGAAGAGTGGCGTACGCGGAAAGTACGTTGTCGTCACGGCGATCAGCCCAACCCCACTCGGCGAAGGGAAGACCACCACCACCGTCGGTCTCGCGCAGGGGCTCAACAAGATTGGTCACCGCGCCGCCGTCGCCATTCGCCAACCAAGCCTTGGGCCAGTGTTTGGCATCAAGGGTGGCGCCGCGGGAGGTGGCTACAGCCAAGTGATTCCGATGGAAGAGTTCAACCTTCATCTCACCGGTGACGTCCACGCCATTGGCGCAGCGCATAATCTCGCAGCGGCGTTCCTCGACAACCATCTTCATCACGGCAACGCGCTCAACATTGATCTGCGAAGTATCACCTGGCCGCGCGTTGTTGACATCAGTGATCGTGCAACCCGCAAGACCATCATCGGTCTCGGTGGCCGTGAGAATGGTGTCGTACGCGAATCTGAAACCGTGATCACTGTTGCGAGCGAAGTGATGGCGGTGCTTGCGCTCGCATCTGATCTTGCCGATCTTCGCGCACGCCTTGGCCGCATCGTCGTTGCGGAAACCGTTGACGGCAAACCCGTCACCACCGAAGACCTAAAGGTCTCTGGTTCCATGGCCGCACTCCTGCGCGATGCGATCAAGCCGAATCTTTTGCAAACACTTGAAGGCGGCCCTGCATTCGTCCATGCCGGACCATTTGCAAACATTGCGCACGGCAACAACTCCATTATTGCCGATCGTGCCGCACTTGCAACAACGGACATTGTTGTGACCGAAGCGGGCTTCGGTGCAGATATGGGTGCTGAAAAATTCTTTAACATCAAGTGTCGCGCCTCCCAGCTCGCCCCAGATGCTGCGGTCATTGTGGCGACGGTTCGTGCGCTGAAGATGCATGGTGGCGTTGGCAAGATCGTTGCTGGCAAGCCGCTTGACCCAGCGCTGAGCACCGAAAATGTTGCGGCAGTGACCGCCGGGGCAGAGAACCTGGTCAAGCAGATTGAAAATGTTCGCGCATTCGGCGTTCCGGTGGTGGTCGCTGTGAATGCGTTCCCAACTGACACCGCTGCCGAACATGAGGCAATTCGCACTGTCGCACTTGCGGCAGGCGCCCGATCGGCGGTGGTCACGACGCACTTCACCGATGGCGGAGCTGGCGCGGCAACTCTTGCGGAGGCGGTGTGGGCTGCAGCAACCTCGGGCGAGGCAAAGTTTGCACCGATATATGCAGACAACATGCCACTCGCTAAGAAGATCGAGACGATTGCGACACGTATCTATGGCGCAGATGGCATAGACATCGCGCCATCAGCAGCCAAGCGGCTCGCGCGCTTGGAGGAGCTCGGATACGGGCATCTGCCGATCTGCATGGCGAAGACGCAGTACTCGCTCTCGCACGATGCCAGCAAGCTCGGGCGACCAACCGGCTTCCGCGTACCAGTGAGGGCGGTCACCCTGGCCGCTGGTGCCGGCTTTATCACCGCCGTCTGTGGCGATATGCGACTCATGCCGGGCCTCAATAAGTCCCCTGGCGGCGAGCGCATCGACCTTGATCTTGAGCACGGCGGGGAGATCGTCGGCCTCTTCTAGGATCCCGGGAACCGCAGGCCGCTCGGCGGCGTTACGGGGGCAAGGCGTTCCCTAGCGAGCGCGCAAGTTGAGGTGCATCACATGAGGATCGGATCACTCACCCTCCCATCGTTTAGTACGCCCGCAAAGATCGGCGTGGTGGCTGCGCTCGTGCTGGCCCTCTCCGCTAGTGGTGGACTCAGCGCACTTCTCTTCGGCGCGAGTGGCAGCGCCTCTGCCCCCTTTGAGAAAGACGACACCGGTCGCGTCCCAACAGCGACGCCAGACGGCGGCACTATTGAGGGTGACCGCATTGATGTCGTGCGCAACGGTTCATTCAGCCTCGAAGTTGCAGATGTTGAGGCCAGCCTGACAAAGCTCACAGGCGTGGTGAAGAGCCAAGGTGGCTACGTCTCTGGCAGCTACCGCTACACCGATGCGTCTACCCCATACCTCACCGTTACGTTCCGGGTGCCCGCCGCATCGTTTGATGCAGCGGTGCTCGCGCTGCGCGAAGAGGGCACACTTCTCTCCGAACAGATCAGCACGTACGAAGTCACGATGCAGCTTGTTGACCTTGAGGCTCGACTGCGCAACCTTCGCGCCTCAGAGACGGCACTTCTTGAACTCATGACGCAAGCGACGACCGTCTCAGACGTGCTCGCTGTGCAAACACAGCTCACCGTAGTTCGCAGCGACATTGAGTCGTACGAAGCACAGCGGGCAGCGCTCGCAGATCAGGTTGCCATGACTACCATTTCTGTGACGATCAGCCCAATTGGCTCGTCGATCAGTGACGCAGCACGCGGGTTTGATTTCGGGAGAGAGGTTTCACTCGCGGTAGCGAACCTCATCTCTGTTGGCCGGACAGTGGTCATTGCGGCTATCAATCTCGTCATCGTGGTGTTGCCGATCGCGTTGATCGGCGCGCTTGCCGGTGGCCTGCTCGGCCGAGCGGTGACGCCACTCGTCGCGCTGCTGCGCCGACTAGTGGGCGTTGGGGTGGCGACGAAGCAAACGACGCGCCGCCGCTAACGAGGCAGGAAGGGGCGAACTAAGCGCAGTCCTACGGTGCAGTAGAGAGGGCCTGTAGTGTCTCAATCTCTCTCTGCTGCACCTCGATGATTGCGGCAGTCAGCGATTTGATCTCTAGATTGATTCCGTTGTTTGCGGCAACACCCGCCATGGCAATTGCTCCTTGGTGATGGAACGTCATCGCGGCGATCCACGCTCCATCAAATGCTGGTCCTGTTAGTGAGGCAAGCTCCATCATCTCGTTCTCGCTGAGCATTCCCTCCATTTCCGACCCGTGTCCCATCGCGGCATGACTGTCTAGCGGCTGCCCCCACTGGACGAGCAGCGCAGTCATCTGCTCGATCTCAGGCCCTTGCCCATCTCGAATTTGCTGAGCGAGTTGCACGATCTCGGGGCCCGCAGCGGACGTTGGCTTTAGTGCCAGATCTGCGAGTTCGACCGCCTGCTGATGATGCGGGATCATCATCTGCGCAAACATCACGTCACTCTCGTTGAAACCAGCAGCGCTGGAAGTGCACGCAGATAGGAGCGCGATCACAGAGAGCGCGAGAGCAACGCGAGCCTTCAAGCGTCCTGCCATCTAGAGGGCGCCTGCGGAGATTGCGATGGCGGCGGCCGTCAGGAGGCCGATTGCGACACCAAGGGCAGCGGCTCCCCATGCAGCAAGGTTGATGGCGCCGAGGGGGGCCGCTTCGGCCTCACCGTGGGGATCGTGCCCAGAAGTCGCGTGATCGCTCATGCGGCGTAGTATCCCAGACGATGAGAATTAACATCGGTGACGGGTTTGAACTCGTCGGCGTGGAGAGCGCCGAGGAGTTGTTGCTTGTACCGCCGTGTGCCAACGCGAGCGCCGACCACGCCACCTGCACCTGGTGGGAGGACGCAGAGCGTGGCAGTAAGGTGGCGGCTACCGGTGGCGCCACGCCAAACCCTGCCGCACGAGCCAGCACACCGGCAGGAGGGAAGAGCGCCCTCGCCGCATTCCTCGGCGCCGATGAGGAGCAGGCGCCAGCGTTTAACCCATTCGCCCCCGAACCACCAACGCGCGAGGAGGCGCTGCGCGATGCGGCTGCAGCTCCAGGGCAGCCACCGAAGCTGCGCCTGCTGACGCGACAGCTCCCAGTGAGTGGGCCGATGGGTTGGATCCTGCTGTCAAAAGGCGAACCCGTTGCGTACTGCCAAGCGGGACCCCTCTCCGCATTTCCGCGCGCGCAACGATTGCGCGATCGCTACCCAGACCTACCCGACAGCCCGCCGCCGGCGATCATCACCTGCATCTCTGTCGTGCCAGCGGCGCGAGGGAGTGCGCTTGGGAGCGCGCTCGTCGCTGGGGTGCTTGCTCGACTCGGCACCGCCGGATTCGCCGCCGCTGAGGCGTATCCCGAGGATCCGGATTCTGTCGCTGACCCAGAACACACCTCCGCCGCTACACAACGCTTCTGGGAGCGGCTCGGCTTCACCGTTGCCGCTACCGGCCCCGATGGGCGCTGGCCCGTGATGCGCCGTACGCTTGACTGACGAACATGTCAACAGCGAACTTTGAAATCGTTGCGAACATCAGCGAGGGGCGCAACGAAGAAATCTTGCAACGGGTTGCCGCAGCGATCCAGGCTGCTCCAGGTGTAACGCTGCGAGACGTTCACACCGACGCCGATCACGATCGGAGCGTCTTCACCTACGTCGCCGCCAGCGGCGTTGAGTTGGTGGCAGCGACTCTCGCACTCGCACGCATTGCCGTGGCATCTATTGATCTCTCGAGCCCAGCGAAGTCAGGGGAGGGCCGCGGCGTACACCCACGCATCGGTGCGCTCGACGTGGTGCCGGTAGTGCCGATCTCGCCAGAGGCAACGCTCGAGCAGGCTGCCGAGATTGCTCGCGTTGCAGGTGCTGCACTTGCGACCACGCTGAACCTCCCTGTGCATCTCTACGGCGCGGCGGCGCGCAACGATGAGCGTCGCTCCCTCCCAGCGCTACGACGCGGTGGATTTGAGCAGCTCGCAGCGCATCAGGCGGCAGAGGGGGGCGAGCCAGATTTTGGTCCGCGGGCGCCCCATCCGACCGCTGGCGCAACGGCCGTCGGTGTGCGCAGGTTGATGGCGGCGTGGAACATTGCACTTACTGGCGCCAATGCCGAAACGCTCCTAAAGGTTTCGAACGTGATCGCGCGGGAGATTCGTGGCGCAACGCCTGGTGGCGTGCGTGGGCTGCAGGCGCTCGGCTTCCCGCTTGCAAGCAAGGGCATCGCACAAGTGTCGATGAACCTACATGACCTTCTTGAGGCCACCGATCGCGGCGACACGTTGCATGCGATACGTGAGCGCATCCGCGCGGCAGCAAGGAGCCGCGGTGTTGAGATTGGCGAAACAGAGGTCGTTGGGTTACTCCCTGAACGTGCGCTGGTTGCCGGCGGCAACCCAGCGGCGCTGCAGATCAGCGGCGGATGGGAGCGGGTTGTTCTAGAGCGCTAGGAGCGCAAGAGCAGAGATCGAGATCACTACCGCCGGAAGCAGGCAGCCAGATTTCTTCGCAGGACCACCACCTGTTGATCGCTTTGCCCGTTCATTTTCGGTAATTGCGGCAAAAAGAACGAATTCATCGAGCGATGTGCCGTTGTTGTTTAGATCAAACGGGCCGCCGTCACCTCCGCCGCCGTCACCTCCGCCGCCGTCACCGCCGAAATCGCCATCACTCATTCTTGCCACCTCCAAACGGATTTCCCATCACTTGATAAAAGAGCATTGCCCGTTGCTTGCTCTCGTTCTCCTGCTGCTGCTGGCACTGCTCTGAACAGGCTACGCCGTTGGGTGGCTGCGGATCAAGAGAGGCTCGAATGTTGTACACGAGCTCATCGGGTCCAATGTGGCGCTGGCAGTTGATGCAGCGAAGGTCACTCATAGAGGGAGTAGAGCAGTTGGCTGTGCCAACAGTCTGTCGCAGGGATCAGCCGAGGCCAAGCGTTCCACTGGACGCTGTCTCAGCGCCGCCGAGCCCTTCGACGCGCGCCTCAATGATGACGGTCGTGGTCTCTTCTGGGAGTGCGGAGATGGTGATGGCGAGCTTTTGCTGCGCAGGTGGCGGCGTAGCTAGACCCTGCTCTTTGCAGAATGCCTTGATGGCTGCGGCGGACTTACTCGCGTCGTCGACCATGGACATTGGAATCACGATCTTCGGCTCCATCTGGCTGATGAGGCGCGACGCGGCCTGCGGGGAGAGCTCGCCGCCCACAGGGACAAGAACGATGTCACACCCTGGTAGTTCGCCGATCTGTTCAGCGGTGAGGCCGTCGGCGTAATCACCGAGGTGGACGACGTGCATCCCGTCGAGTTCGGCGGCGAAGACAGTGTTGTGTCGTGCAGCAGGCCCACGGTGCTCGTCGCGGTAGCTGCGAATGCCGGTAATCAGGACTGACTTGACCTCGTACTCACCTGGGCCCTCAAGGATGACGGCACTGTCGAGGCTCGTAGCGATGGGGGTGCGGTTGTCGCGCGGGGCGAGTCGACCCTTTACCCGGGAGAGTGGCGCGTCGTCGGGGTGACTAAGCGTCACGATGTCCGCACTCATACCGCGTCCGGTTGGCCCCACGATCGAGGTGTACGGGTCGTAGGCAATGGTCGCCTCACGGCTGCGGATGCGGACACAGGTGCGACCGTAATAGGTGAGTTCCATCCCCCTATTCTCCCACGCGCCGCGGCACGCCGTCGCATCGAGGTGGTTGGAGGGGGAGGTATGCCAGGAGGGTCGATGCCCGTCGGCCCTCCTGGCTTGGAGGTCGGTTCACGGGAGGGAGGTCCAGTGAGCCGAGACCCATCATCCGCGTGCCAGGTGAATCTGCAACGTGGGATTGGGTAAAGAGTTCGCAATGAATTCCTGTGCGGAGGCACGTGCCCGCTCGGTTTTCGCTACATCTCCTCAGGGGCGGAGATGCCGAGGAGGCGGAGTGAGGCGGAGAGGCTCGCCGCCGCCGCCGCGACGAGGCGCAGTCGGCCAGCCGAGCGCTCAGGCGCCGCCGTGTCAATCACCTTCGCATCGCGGTAGAAGGCAGAGAAGGCGGTCGCCAGCTCGGTCGCATAGGTCGTCACCCCTTGCGTCTCGTGATGCGTGGCGGAATCCTCAACCACCTCGGGGAGGCGCACGATCGCGCGTGCAAGCCTCGCCTCTGGTGAGGTGTGATCGTCGAGGAGGCTCCCAATTGCGTCCGCAGGCGTGAGCGACTCAGCGGCCGCCTTGCGCAGAATCGAACACATTCGTGCATGCGCGTACTGCGCGTAGTAGACAGGGTTTTCGCTACTCTTCGCCTTTGCCGCCTCAATGTCAAAGTCAATCGCCGTCGTCGCGCTGCGAGATGCGAAGTACCAACGCGCTGCATCTACACCGATCTCTTCAAGAAGTTCATCAAGCGTGATGAATGTTCCGGCGCGCTTTGACATGCTCATCTCAACGCCATCGCGAATAAAGCGCACCCAAGCGACAAGCAACATTTCAACAGAATCCTTGTCAAAGCCGAGCGCCTCGCCAGCATTGCGCAGACGGGCAACAGTGCCGTGATGATCTTGTCCCCAGACATAGATCAGTCGATCATGCCCACGCGAGAATTTTTCAACGATGTAGCCGAGGTCAGAACCAAAATAGGTATATGCACCACTTGACTTGCGAATGACACGATCTTTATCGTCGCCAAACGCTGTGCTCTTAAACCAGAGTGCACCTTCGCGCTCTTCAAGCCAGTTTCCTTCACGTAGCTTGCTAATCGCGCGGTCAACAAATCCTTC
>JBDLWN010000001.1:0-3507 GCA_039804225.1 Chloroflexota bacterium | reverse complement strand
GGCTGCCGCCGATGAGGCCACCCCAGTTCCAGCCTCTTCGAGCGTGGAGTGCCCACCCGTTGAGTACGTCGACGGTGTCCCGGTCATCCCTGAAGGGGCTCCTGCCGACTGCGTCTACATCCAGACGGTCGAGGTAGAAGACCCGTGTGCACCCGACGCGACGGGCGCCGTGCCAGTGATGTGCCAGTCGGGGCTCCCAGTGCCCCCGATTGATACGCCAGTCGGTGGCGGGGCCTGCTGGGTCACCTCCGATGGAAGCACGAACTGCCCGCGTACTGGTGGCGAGATCATGCCAACGTTTGGTCGTCATTTTGCGATCGTCGCGGTATCACTTGATGGGGTTCGCTATGCGGTGACTGCTGGCCAAATGTTTTTCGGTAGCGACGGTAGCTTTAGTGCCACCATCGGTTGCAATCAGCTTGGCGGAAGCGTGACTACCAACAGCGACGGTACGTACACCGTGAGTGATCTTATTTCCACCAAGATGTACTGTCAGGATCTTGCTGATACAGAAGCATCGTTGAGCGCAGTCCTACTCGGTGGTGCGCTAACCCTTGGTCAGATGGACTCCGGACTCGTGGCGAAGAACAGCATCGGCTCGATTGAGTTGGCTGAAGCGATGTACGACGTGGTGCTTACGGGCGAAGAGGCACGCACCAACCTCGGCGATGGAGGCTCAAGCGAGCTACATGCGCTGATCATCGCGATCGCACTCTTGTTCGCGCCAGCACTCGTCGGCGCTGCAGGCCTGAGCATGGGGCTCTCGCGCCGCGACTAAGTGATTGACACACCCGCCGGCGTGCCGTTGGGGGCGCTAGGCGGGGAGGTGTCGCTCCGCGTGGCCGATGTACTTAGCGTCAGGGCGAATCAACTTGTCAACGCCAGCCTGCTCGATCGCATGCGCTGACCAGCCGGCAATGCGCGCCAGCGCGAACGTCGCTGGGAAGAGATCGGGCACAAGGCCAACACCCTGCAGCACGGCGGCGGCGTAGAACTCCACGTTCGTCTTCATCGCGCGGCCGGGCTTCATCTCTTCAAATACTTTCAGGATCTGCTCCTCGGCGCCGATGGCGAGTTCGAGCCAGGCTGGTCGCGTTGGCATCGCCTCGGCAACCTTGCGCAGTGCAGCGGCACGCGGGTCGTATGCGCGGTAGACGCGGTGGCCGAAGCCCATGATCAGCTCCTTGCGCGAGAGCTTGCCGCGCGCCCAATCTTCGGCGCGATCAATGGAGCCGATCTCGCCGAGCTGTCCGATCACCTCGGCGGGCGCACCGCCGTGGAGCGGACCCTTCATGGCGCCGACGGCGCCACAGATCGCCGAGGCGATGTCTGATCGCGTGGCAATGATCACGCGTGCGGTAAAGGTGCTCGCGTTCAGACCGTGCTCCGCACCCACCATCAAGTAGGCATCAAGTGCGCGGGCGGTTGCCGGATCGGGCTCCTTGTCGTGAAGCTGCTGCAAGAATGCGGCCGCGATACCAAGGCCAGGCTGCGGATCTACGGGCTCAAGTCCCTGTCGCAGTCGCGCGAATGCAGCGAGTGCCGATGGCGCAAACGCGGCAATGCGCTTCGCCTCATCGGCGGTTGGTGGCCAGCCGAGTCGCTCACCCGCGCCCCAAACCGAAATGGCGGTGCGCAGTGCATCCATTGGATGGGCGTGGGCAGGGAGGAGTCGAAGTGCCGCGAGAACCGCTGGTGGAACCTTCTCGGGAGCAAGTTGTGCGTTCGGGTTCCACTCGCCAGTCAGCAGGAGGTCAAGCACGTTCGCATAGTTTCCTTTGGTGACTACCTCTTCAATCGGGTAGCCGCGATAGAGAAGTCGTCCGGCTGCACCATCAACGTAGCCGACGGCGGTTTCGGCGCCGACTACTCCGGCGAGACCGGGGCTGAACGGCTTCTCGTCGCTCATCGACGCGGGCGCCGATCGACGAATTCAAGAGCGAGTCGCAAGAGCACGGAGCCGAGCAGTGCAACGAAGACCGATCCCGTGAAGCCACCTGGATCCCCGTAGCCTGCCCCCTTCGCGAGGGTGCCGCCCACGATGCCGCCGAGAATGCCAACCAGAATGTTGGGGAGGCAACCTCGAGCCGCGCGACCGCGAACCAGAAGAGACGAGAGTCCGCCGGCCAAGAGGCCGACGAACATCCAGCCGATCGGATCAAGGTCGAAAAAGCTCATCGGCGCGATCGTACGCCCGCGGGCCAAAACGCGCCGCCCGCGTCGCGCGGGTAGACTCGCCGCATGTCTGAAGGAGCCCTTTCCGCACGCATTAGTGATGCGCCAGGCGATCCAATCTTTGGGATCGTTGAGCTCTTCCGTGCCGACCCGCGTCCACACAAGATCAATCTCGCCGCTGGTGTCTACATGGATGAACAGGGAGTCACCCCGATTCTGCCGAGCGTCCGTGAGGCGGAAGAGCGGCTGCTCGCCTCCACCACCTCAAAGCTCTACGTGCCGATCGGCGGCGACCCTGTTTACCTGGCAGCGGCAAAGTCGCTCCTCTTCCGCCCCGCTGGTGGAGCCTGGGGAGAGATTGAGCCTGCCGCGGTCGACCGAGTGCAGATGATCCATACGCCTGGTGGCACTGGCGCCGTGCGACTTGCTGTCGATTTGGTTGCACGACTTCGCCCAAGCGCAGAGATCTGGGTAGGCGAACCAACCTGGCCGAATCACACGCAGATCATTGAGGCGGCGCGCATCACCGCGCGACGACATGATTGGATCACCGACGATGCACGTTCGCTCAATACGAGCGCCATTTTTGACGCGATCGGCGCGGCAAAGGGTGGCGACGCGATGATCCTGCATGGTGCCTGTCACAACCCGACAGGGATTGACCCAACACCCGAGCAGTGGAGCGAGATTGCGCAACAGATTGCCCATCGCGGCATTCTGCCCATCCTTGACTTCGCCTATCAGGGTTTCGGCGAAGGGCTGACCGAAGATGCCGCATCGCTGCGCGCCTTCTTGGCGACCGGATGTGAGGTGCTCGTTGCGAGCAGCTCATCAAAGAACTTTGCGCTGTATAACGAGCGTGTCGGCAGTCTCGCCATTGTCGGCGCGGACGCCTCCGCGGCTTCATCAATCGCATCACACGCGCGCATGGCGGTGCGCACGATGTGGTCATATCCGCCAGCACACGGTGGCGCCATAGTTTCCACCATCCTTGGCGACGCATCGCTCCGCGCGCAATGGGAGGGCGAGGTGACAGCAATGCGCACTCGCATCAAAGAGAGTCGTGCCGCTTTAGCCACCGCGCTCACCGCTGCTGGTGCTGGCGACTTCTCGTACCTACTCAGCCATCACGGCATGTTCTCGCTGCTCGGGCTCACCGATGACGAGCTGAAGCGCCTCCGCGACGAGCACGCGGTCTACCTTGTTGCGCGTGGGCGTATCAACATGGCGGGCCTCTCCGTCGCGAAGATCCCTATCGTGGCCAATGCGGTCGCGGCCGTAGGTTGAACCGCTCGTGCGGAAGGGGATCAAACCCGACCAAATTGATCAGGA